>CALUSA010000011.1 GCA_944323275.1 Candidatus Gastranaerophilales bacterium | reverse complement strand
TCCGTCGGCAGGAGCATGATATCCATGATATCCGGTGGCTGGTGTTGCCAATTGAATTACTTTACCTGACGGCATAGCAGCATGTGCAGCTTCTGCCGGGGTTGTTTTGTAGGATAAAGCCAGCTCCAATGCTTCTCTTGAAACAATGTTCAACGGCTTATCAATTAGACACGTATCGATGGGGTAATCATCAACTCCGTCTATTAACCCGTTCCACTTCCAGTACAGTTCACCATTGATGTTGATGTAGGTTGAATTTAAGTCAATTGAACCGTTAAATATTTGGTCGGCGCTCGTATTCACACCAATTGTGAAATTAGTCGACACGCCTTTTACAGGGCTTGTACTTGCAAATGTCATGTCTGTTGTATATTGCAATTCATCTACCGGCGTATTATCAGTAATTAAAGCATAAGCAACCGTGTACTTTTCGCCATCCCAAGCTAATTTCACAGCGTATTTTGAATTTGTTGAAATCGTGTAAGAACCCTTGACATCTGCGGCAATATTCCAGCTTGAACCAGTACTGGATAATAATATCCTGAGCTTTGAATTTTGAACACCGAACGCCCAGGCGGAATTGTATTGCATGATTGTTTGTTGAGTTGTAATATCGCTGCCGGTTGTGAAAACAAAAATAGCTTGAAAAGAATTTTGAGCAGGCTGGAAATTCTTTTCAAAAGTTATATAGTTAGCATTGCTAAATCCCGAAAACACGCCGTTAGTATTAGTCGGGGTGCCATTAATAATAATATTAGATTCGCTGTTTGGAACGACCTCACCGATTTTAACACCAACAAAGGGAATTATGTCAGAGGTTGCTTCAGAAACTCCGTTCCACTCCCAAAAACTAAAGGTTGACGAGTTTAAATCCAGTGTGAATGAACCGCCGTTGCCGATAGTGATTATCATGTCGTCGATTAGAGTGTCTGTTGACGGTAGTGTCTGGCTGTTCAATGTGTAGTTAGTACCGTTATAGCTCAATGTTATTGTGTTTTCGCCTGACGTGGCAGCAGCTGTTAACTGCCCTATTACAGAAGGCACTTCACTAAAGGTATAAACGTAATCAGAGCCTGACGCAGTACCTTGAACAGACGTGCAGTTTGCGTCTGTATATACAGTGGTATCCGCAGGCACCAGCGTTGTGCCGGCAACTTTAACATAGCCGTTTACCGTCGAATCCCCGTCTGATTTAGAAACGGTGAAAACGTCGTTTCTTCTGAACGTAGCCGTTAAAGTGTCGGTACCGTTGAATGTAAGGCTTAAGCCGTCGGGAATTGAGTCCGATATCTCTCCTAAAATATTGTAGGTTGAGCCGCTTTGAAGGTTCACATTAAGTGAGATTGACCAGCTGTCACCCAGCGTGTAACGCTCTGGCAGCTGCATATAGCTGCCGGTGCCAAAACCTGAAACCACGCCACCCGTGACGGTTACCCCGTTGTTTATAAAGTTAGGGTAAGTATTTAACTGCGTTTTCATCATATTTTGATTAGTGTCAAACCAGATGCCATTCAAAGGTATATTGCCAGCTATGTCGGATTCTGAGTAATAGTCACGAATCATGATTTCGCCATCGTCTTTTACAACGATGGTCTTTGTGTCAGGCGTTGTGTTGTTGTAAAGCAGCGTGCCTGACAACGTCAGAGTTGTTTCTGTGTTTTTTAAAGTCAAATCTTCGTTTCTACCGTTTGGCATTAAGACCTGTAAAGAGCCTGATAAAGTTATTGTTTCAAAATTTGACAGTGTAGTATTAGACCAGTAGGTCTCATCCCCTGTTGTAATAGTCAATTGTGTCAGGTCGATTTCACCGTTGAGGTAGTTGCTGCCACGGTCTGACCCTAAATAAACGGACTTTCCGCCAAAGTAGCCGGCTGATGATGTGAGTGTGACCGTATCTGTCGCAGTACCATCAGTTGTTGTCTTAACTTCTAATGTATAGCCGGATTCTGCTCTCGTTAAAATAGCGTAATATTGGGTGGCTGCAGCTAACGTTACAGAGCCTTTAAGCTCAAGCCCGTTGTATTTAATCGCAATTATACCGTTATCCACAATAATTGCATTTTCGTCGTTATTGATTGCGGCAAGCGTTTGAACGCCGCTTAAAACATTAAGTTTAAACGGGATTGTCATTACAAACGCAGTTGCGTCTGTCATTGTTTTTGACAGCAAGATATAATTAGACGCACTGAATCCGCTTGCAATACCTGCTTCTGACACCGTACAGCCCTGATTTACATAAGCTGCGTCTATATAGCTTTGTGTTGTTATCTCTGCGCCGTTGTCTGATAGGATGCAGTTGGTGACAGCATTCAAAGATACATAGTTATCGCCTGTTATTTCCAAAGGGACGGACTGAAATTGCCCATTTTTTACGCTCAACACTTGATTTTCTTGAATCAAGTTAACAGCGTCAGATGTTGCTATAGAGTAATTTAATCCTTTATAGGTGTCGTCTATAAATTTATTTAAATTATCGCCGGCTAAGACATCGGGGTTAATCGGGTCAAAGCCGTTTTGGATTTTTTCGGTTTCAAAATCAATTTTTGTGCCGTTTATTGCAAAGGCTTGAGGTATTGTAATTTGTGGTTTAGAGGGCTTTTCCATTTAATGTAATCTCCTGTAAAAATACACCGTCACACAACACCTGTTGTATATAACGGATAGTGTTTTGTGTTGTAATTAATGCGTTGCCGGTGATATCGATAGTTAGCGTACAATGCGCCACTTTTTTGATTATCACACTGTCTGCATTGGTAATCGTTTTGATAATGGCGATATTTTCATTGCGGGTGCAGCACGATGTGTTTGCACCGATATATGCGAATATTTTTTGTAAAAATTGGGCGTCATTTAAAGACAACGGGCTTTCAGGGTCAGTACCCGACGTAAGAAAATAAAAGAGTTTTTCTTCATTTATATGTAATCTGTTGACGCAGAAGTAATTGCCGTAATCATCCTCATCGCGTTGTGCTCCTACTTCCGCTCCTGCGTAATCGAGCCACACCCCTCTGGCTTTACGAATATCCAGTGTATTAAGCAAATAAACTATTGCTGTTTGCAAATTTGTGAAGCGTAATCCTATCGCCTTTAAAAGTGTTACTACGTCCTCATTTGTACGTAAATATGGAAGCGCGTATTTGAGAGCTTCCACCTGGTAATCTAAAATCTGCATTTTATTCCTGTTCGATTAGGTTGATATTTTCTGCCAAAAATTGTGGTACTTCGTTAATTTCAAGATTCAGGCTGTCGATAAATGTATCGTCATCATGTTTTTTTATTTTGACGTTAATAACTGCGTCCACGCCTTGAGTTTGATAAATCGGAATTATAAACTCTGTGGCATATATGATTGACTCAAGACCAAAAACTCTTTGTTTTATGTAGTTTAAAACGTTTTGTTTAGCGTTTGTGATAACTGTGTTCGGATAATAACCGTCACGTATTGTGATTGTTCCTTGTATATCAATTAACACATCAGTTGCATTTTGCCAGTTTATTGTGACCGTTTGACCTTCGGTATCAGTTACGACTGCGCTATCATCTCCAAGTAAATCAATTCCGTCTGCAACCGTGTCGAAAATAGCTTCTGCGAATTGCTGGTCAGTTGTGTTATGCTTTGCTATTATCCTTAAAGTGCCTGCTTCCTGCTGCGCATCGGTTTTTTTATCAAGGATTTTTAAAAAGGCAATGTTATCAACATAGTTAACAAGGTTTGCTTCGTTTGCAATACGTGAAGCCTTTGAATTTATCGCTTTAGCGGTTCGATAACGAATACGGTAGTCATCATTAGATTCAATGTCACGACCTATAGCAATATCTGTGGCATTGTTTGTTGATACTCCGGTTACAGAGTCCGGAGCTTCAACAATTTGAAAAGTATCAGCGGCATTTACAGTGATTACTCCGGTTATTACACACTGAAAATCGATGTTCACACTGCCGGTATCTTCTATAATATAAGCATCGATGTTTGTGAACTCGTCGCCGGTAGCTTCATTTCTTATCGTAATTGAACCGGCATCGCCTCGAAAACCCGCAGTGCCTAAAATCTCTTTTGTGAAAACAGTATTTGTGGCTTGCAGCCTGTAAACGTTTATACGCTCATAAAGCTTATCTTGCCATACACCCTCTGCTGTTTCAGGGTCAAACTGTTTTGCCAAAAAGGCAATCTGGTCTTGCAAAGACATTTCTTGAAAACCCGCAGAAGTGACAAGATTGTCAATAATACCTTCGGGTTTGATATAAAAATCAGCACCGTATTTGCTTTGTAATTGCTGTTCAAACGCATCTAAAATGTCGCTTAAAGTCGATAGCTGCACACCTTGTTCGTCAATTATCATATTACACCCCTATCGTTTCATTAATTTCTAATTTCCCGTAAACAGTTTTTATGCCTGAGAAGATATGCCAACCCATAATTTGGCGGTCAAACGTCATACTAAAATTTAAAAGAGCTGTCACGCCTTCAACGCCTAAAATTTGTTTTTTACAGTCGTGCTCCAAAAATTCTTCATTTCTCATCCCGAATGCGTAATCAATTCCTTTTTCAAAATTTAAGAGCCAGTCTGTGTAAAATGTGTTTAAAGCCGTAATTATATGCTGCTTTATCTCGTCAATTCCCTGCACTAAAATAAAATCACCGTTGTACATAGGTAATCTGTTATTATTCATTAATATATCCGTCATATCACACCGCCTGTGGGGTTGCCTTGATTTCCGTTTGAATGTGTGTGTTCCAGAAATTTTTTGCCATCGATTGTCGTGTCAGAACCTATAGTTACACTTGAACCGTTAACAGAAACGCTGCCGCTGCCGGTGATTGTAATATCGCCGCCGTTTATTGTTATGCCGTTTGTTGTCAGATTTATAATCGCACCGTTTGTTGTACCGATTACAATATCGCCTGCCGGAAAAATATACTGATTGACAGAAGGATAAAAGCCAACGCTGAATAAGTTATCGTTTATGTCGTGTGTGCGCTCCTCATCGCTGACATACTCGCTGTTTGAGTAATACCCGGTCACGTCATTGTCAAAAAAACGTACAGTGCCGCAATCTCCGACACTAAGACCCATGAAAACAAACGCTTTTTGAGTTTGAATATGCTTTACCGGAACATTATACAAATAGTCGATGTCGTTATTGTCATAGTATTCGACATCAACAGAGTATTGAGAATTGACATTTACGACCTTGCAGGGCTTTTCAACAAGCATAGAGCCTGAAAAACCGTTTAAAATGTCGATTAAACTGTCATTGGCTGTTCTGGGCACTTTTCTTTTTCTTTCTTTTCGTTTTTTTCTTTAATTTGTCAAATCCGATTATTATTTCTGTTTCGCCTGTTGTGCCGTAATTATTCGCCTTGTGGTGAACCTGTCTGATTCTTTCAATGCCCTCAAATTCTCTAAAATCACATTGCACCCAGTCATTGGGGTTTGCAAAAGGGATAAATCTTGTCGGTATTGCAAGTTCGTTTTCTCCCAGTCTTTCGGGTCGCATTGAGTTTTCCGGATTTAATAAAATTGCAAACTCCCCGTCAAACTCCTCATCCGGCGCTATAACCTGAATTAATCCATTGACTATGCAGAACCTTATATTCAAAGATTTGCAAATCTTTTGCATTATAACGTGCGGACTGCCTATGGCTTTATATGTGTTATATTCTGTTGCAGGCAATTTATCGCTGAATTTTGCGATACCTATATTCATTGCCTCTATGCAGTCACGTAATATTTGGGTTGACGAAACCTTTTGACGATAATTTTTGTTTATTTTTGCGCTGTCATAAGCAACTTTGCCGTCTACCAGTTCAATGATTGTAGGTATATCAAACGACCCTTTGACGTCTTGTTTTATAGGGCTTTCAAGAAATCCTCTGGCTGTGTTTATACGACCTTTGGGGCTGTTTCTTTTGATTGTTTTTTCAGGGTCAACGTAGCCTCTGAATAATAACGCCGGCTCATCATTGCCGTACCAAGTATAAACATCAACGGCGTATGTTTTTTCCAGTATTCTTTGATATGTGATGTCGTTTAAATTCCATATAGTAACAGTCGATTTGTTTGTTTCGGATTTATTGTTTTTATAAACATCAATATCAATGTCGAGGTCTTGAATCTGGATATCAGCGCCGGCAATCTGCAACATTATATGAAAATCAAGCGAGCTTTGTTTCCAGACTCTATCCATTTAATTCCTCTTGTGAAATATAAACAAGTACAAAATCAGATGACAAATTGTTTTGTGAAGGCGTTATTTGCTGCCCGTATTTATTGAACAAAACCAAAGCCCCCTGCATATCTGCAGAACGTGCTATCATGTTTCTTTCTGGAACGAGCGGTTCACCTTTGCAGATATAGACGTTTTCGTTATCTTGAATAATATAAATATCCAGAAGACAAAAGGTATCACACCACAAAAAATGGAACATATACGACTGGTTGTTAATCGTGTATGACGCCCTGATATCCGGAGTGTTTAATAAGTTTGGGATGTTTAACGTGTTCATAGTATAATTAGGCTCGAAACGCTTAGTAGCATGACAGCACTTTGAAAAATAAATAAAGGGTAAGACCTGAATCACCCCGCTGCACAACAGTTTACGAAGAAACAAGCAGAAAGGGGGTGATAAAATGAGAAGACAAATAATAAAAGACGCCCTAGCCGTACTAGGACATCTTTTACAAATTATTTCGCTTTTTGTTTAAAGGGTCGAAGCAGCTGTCACTGTTCCGGTAAAACAGGGGCAGCTCCCCTTTGTTTATATTATAAACCATTTCGGTTTATTTTCAAGGTGCAAAGCTAAACAGAAAATATGATAACAAAGTTTCTTAAATGTAATGTATGATTTGAATGTATGGTATAATTTACTAGTTGAGTATAGGAGTTAAGATTATGGGCTTTTATTTGAGAAAAAGCTTTAAATTAGGTGGTTTTAGAATCAATTTATCTAAGTCAGGAATAGGTTATTCTGCTGGATTTAAAGGTTTCAGAATTGGGACTAATGCCAATGGGCAAGATTATATACATGCCGGTAGAAACGGGTTTTATTATAGAAAATACTTTTCTAATCACGATAACTCCTTTGTGCCGCCTGAATCCAAAGATATTTCGGTACATAACAAAGAAAATAGACAATTACTTGAAAATATATCAACAGATATTAATTGTGAAGAAACATCGGAAGATGAAGTTGTAAATTCATTGAATGCAAGTTATAGAAAACCAGCTTTTCTTGTGATTTTTATATATATCTTTATTGGCTTTGCTATAGTAGATTTTATTTTTCAATTAAATTTATTTATTAGATATTCCCCTTTATTTTTCGTAATTATAATTATTTCAATGCTATGTGATATTTATAGAAAAACAGTAACAATTAATTATGACTTAGATAATAAGGAAATTATTGATTCTTTTAAAAAAATGAAAAATTGTCAGAAAATTGAATGTATTTCTTCCACATATAAAAATATTGATACCAAATATTCAAGTGGTGCTAATCAAACAAACGTATCTTCTCATGCGGTATTAACAATAGGCTTGCCCAAATATGTAAAATCTAATATTAATGTGCCTATAATAAATTTTGAAAAAAATGTCCTTTACTTTTTCCCCGACAGAATTTTGCTTTTAAAAAATAATCAATTTATTCCTATAAGTTATAATGAAGTGTGGATTGAAAATGCTCCGGTAAAAGTTGTTGAAGATTTTGCCCCTTCTGATGCAAAAATTGTTGACAGAACTTGGAAATATACAAACAAAAAAGGTGGACCTGATAAAAGATTTAAAAATAATTATTCCTGTCCAATTTGTCAATATCAGCATTTTAGAATAAAAAGTAATTCAGGCTTAGATTGTTTATTATATTTTTCAAAAGAAGGGTGCTGTGATGAGTTTGAAAAAATTTTAGATTTAAAAATAAGAGGTGCTGAAGATATCGAGAATAATGATTTGCAAAATGGCGTTTGCATAGGCATGTATATATCGGGCATTTCCAATTGGAAGGAAAAATTAATATATATGTAATCCCCAAATTGGGTTTTATTGAATTTGGTGCTTTTGAAAAAGGGTACGGTAAATACAAGTTAGAATACAAGTCCATTAAATCAATAGAAGCAGAAGAAATAGAAAACAATTTATATTTAAATTTTAAAACAGCAAGACGAGCAATAATTGTTGAAATAGAAAATGCCCAATATAAGGATTTAAAAATATGGGAAAGAATGCTTGCTAGAATGAATAAAGATGTAGTAGTTACAAAAATAAATAAGGATAACGAGCAATGATTATAGTGTATTATATCATATTATTTATGCTTAGTATTTTAGGTTTGTGTCTTTTTATCCCGCCCGATAATATAAATGGCTTTTTGTTATTATTTAAAATATCCGGGCTTTTTGTTTTTGTTGTTGGTCTTTTGCACCTTTTAGGCTATTTGATATATTTATCAACACCAAAAGGGAAAAAAGAATTGGGAAATAGTATTGAAACAATCCCTTTTACTCACATTTCAGGCTTATCAGAAATTCCAGAGAATACACCAGTAACAATAAAAGTAACAAACAATACACTTGTTATTCAAGATTTGCAAAATAAAAATTGTGAAAATATAGTCAAAAGTGAAATTTTGGATTTAAAAATACTTTCTGAACAAGAAATAACAGAAAGAGAAAAATCTGTAATAGCAAGAGCAATAGTGGGCGGTATTGTGTTTGGCATTGTGGGTGCAGTTGTTGGTGGTATGACTGGATTAGGAACAAAAAAAGAAACGCAAATTAAAAATTTTGTAAAAATACAACTCAAAAATGATAAAGAAGTATTTTTAGTTCCTTTTATGAACAGTATTGAACCGGCAAACTTACTAATCAAACGATTTAATATGTAATCCCTAAAATACTGGAAGCAGGTTTATAAATACTTTGTATTGGTGAAGCCTGATAATGTCCGACATAAGTCTGCTGAGATGTTTTATTCGCAATGCTTTGAGTCTTTTTGGTATTCGTTGTTTGTTTACGCTGCGCACTTGTTCCTGAGCTTTTGGCTGTTGAAGTCTGCTTGGGGATATTTACTTTCACAAACTCAACATCACCTTCGTGTATAACTTTAATCTCTGCATCAAACTGCACACCGTTTTCAGTTTGAATCCTCGGAGTAAAAGAAGTAAACACATAGTTTTCAAAAATCTTTGTACCGGCACGGAAAGTAAACGGCTCTTTTGAAAGCATGATTTGTTCCAGTCTGTCCGCAAATTCATGCGCAGTATAGTTCAACCCGTCTTTAATAATACCGGTAAAGGGCAAAGTCAAAGGCAGATTGTGTATATACTCATTGTAAGTCTGTCCTGATTGCACCCGTCTGTCCGGTGTTTCTGCTATATAGGCTCTTGTAAACTCCGTTAAAAGGTCAATTACAATTTCTTCACCATACTTGCTGTAGTCCTGCGCACCTGTCATTGTATCTGTGACTATGCTCAAACCGTTTGACAATCCCTGCATAAAGTTAGCAACGTTGATATTTCCTGCCTGGATTGCGCTTTTCATCTCCATAATGGAGTTAAAACCAGTTTGGGCTGCTGTGATGTTCAACGCTGGAGCAAGCCCGTTAAACAAGCTGTCTAACATCATTTGATTTGTCACAGGACGCTGGTTTATAACCATTGTCAGTGCGCTGACAGCGTATTTTTGTGTAAACTCTGTAGCACTTTGCAAGTTGATATTATTAGCCATTTGGCTAATATCGAAGTTTTGCAAAGTATTTTTTGCATTGCTAAAAGCGGAGCTAAGCTGGGCTTTTATTCCGTTTGCCTGCACTGCATTAACAGGGTTTGTCACCTTGTTATCTTTCTTTATGTAAAATGCTGCGTATGACATAGTTTTACCTTGACACTTGTAACCAAACAGGTTACAATAATAGTATGATTAAATCATTCAAACATAAAGGCTTAGAAAAGTTTTATCTCACAGGGTCAAAAAGCGGCATTCAAGAAAAACACGCCCAAAGATTAAGAGTAATTCTAAACAGGTTAAACTTAATGACAGATATCAAAGATATTGATTTGCCGAATCTGAACCTACATAAACTGAAAGGCGATTTAAAAGACCACTGGTCATTAAAAATAAATGGTAACTGGCGCATAACCTTTAAGTTTGAAGATGAAAATGTTTATATAGTTGATTATCAAGATTATCATTAAAGAGGTGTAAAATGGAAATGTTTAATCCGCCCCATCCGGGAGAAACTCTAAAAGAATTATATATGAAAGATTACAATCTTACGATTGCCAAACTTGCTCTTATGCTCGGTATAAGCAGAAAGCACCTGTCTAATATTGTTAATTGTAAAGTCCCTGTTTCAACAGAAGTAGCCCTGAAACTGGCAAAATGTTTTAAAACATCACCGGAGATATGGCTGCGTGAGCAATTAGCCTATGACCTCTGGCACGCAAAACAAACAGTAAATCTTGATGAGGTAAAAGTTGCTTTTTAGTGTATTGTACTACGTCACATAAAAAATTTATTTATTTTTTTTATTTGAAGACACAGGGGTTATAGGCTCTTGTAACTGCTGTGTGTGTAACTCATTATTTTCCCTTGGTAAAATTGGAACTATATAGGTAATATGATACCAGACCAAGCCGCAAATTCCACAAATAAGCGAAATAAACATTGTCCAGCCTAATCCTAATACTACTTTAAGCTGCCCTTTTATGTCAGAAACTTCTTTGTTTAATTCTTTATTTTCTTTTTCTAATTCTTTAAATTCTTCTTGTAGTTCTTTACATTCCTTTTTGTATTCTCGTATTCTGTCTTTTAAAGATTTTATATGACTATCGGACAAATTTTTTATACAAGCAGCAATATACCCGTAAAGATTTGATGATGAATTATTGGACTGACCTACAGTTGAAATAGGCACTATTTGCATCGCTGATGTTTCGATGCCAATCTGTGAAGAAGCATCAGTATTTTCATAATCATCTTCCAAATAATCTCTGTTACTCCTTCGATTTGTCATTTAATTTTAAAAATCCTTGACTTTTTTCAATAAATTCATCATATAAGTTATAAGATAATATATCTTTAACTTTTTCTGTTTTTTCAGCAGTTGATAGCTTGGAAATATCAAAATGGAAATTTACATTAATACTATATATACGAGGTTCGCTTGTATTACCCCCACCACTTTTTTTCTTTATTCTGTAAGTTGCAATAAGATTTCTGTCAGCATATTCAATTGGTAAAACAAACTCAAATGTTAAATTCTTTTTAAAATCAGGAACTTTTTCAATTATATTATTGTTTAAAAGATTTAATTTTGCATCACCCAAATTAAACAAAGCATTGTAATTAACCCCGATAGCAGTAATATCAGAAAGCTTTATGTCAAGGACATCATTCGATAAATTTTTGAATTGTTCAAAACCTTCTTGTGAAAAATTTCTTTTTTCAATAGACAATTTATATTCACTTTGAGTGTATATAACCTGAATTGTCATATCCTCTGTTGTATATACATAAGGAACTAATGGACGGAGTTCATTTAAAATGTGCGGCGGCGGCAAATTAGGTCCGTTCCATTCTACATCTTTAAGTTTTAACTTATATTTGTTTATTATGTCCTTTTCATCGAGTTTATCTGAAAACTCATTTGCTATACAATTATAATTTAACGCAACCAATGTAGCTTTAACATTTGTAGCTTCAAAAGTCATGTACCTTAGTCCTCTTTTCTCCCTAAAAATACTTTACTATGTTAAAAATAATTTTCAATACCTTTTTTACACCACCTCTGTTTGAGAGTAGCCGTTGCGGATTCTGACGGTTTCAAATACGTCAAATATTACTTGCTTATGATATACTTAAGAAAAAGATTTAAAAAAATTAAAAGGAACTACATATGATGTTTTGGGTTATCTGCATTGTCATATATATTGTCGCATTTTCCTTATTTTCTTATTATGATTCTTTGTATGATACAATGCTAGTTGCTCTAGAATCACTTTGTGTTGTTGCTCCGATAATAATTTTGTATCTTGTATTCAAAATTTTAATGTTTATCGGAAAAAGATGTGAAAAGGTATGTAGAGAAAATTGTAACTGCAAACTGTTACTAGGTCTAAATGAGAATGGAATGCATAATGTAAGACTAGGTATAGCCGGAAATGTTCTTAAAATATTCTCATCAAATAACAGAATCCTAAAAACCATAGGTTTTAAAAATATAAATGATATTTCTCTCATAACAGATGAAATTCTTGATGAAAAAACAAAATCTGTTATAGGTAGAGCTATCGTAGGCGGGCTTGTTTTTGGGGTTGCAGGCGCAGTTGTCGGCGGTATGTCAGGCATGGGGTCAAAAAAAGAATATAAACTGGTAAAACTTATTAAAATTGATACAAATGAAGTTACTCTTTATGCTTTGCCTGATGAGCTTAGTGATGCCGGACAATTTTTAAGAAATTGTCGAAATCTTGTATATAAATGTAAGGAAAATAACTAGACAATGTCAGTTTTCGGATAACCATTACGAACTCGTACTGTTTCAAATACATCAAGCATTGCAGTTTTTACGGCTTCGCCTATGCCTTTGGGATTGTCGTTGTTTGTGGTAATATTTATTGTTGTTCCGTTTACTTCTATATTTCGTTTATTTCCTCTAATATCTTCATATCCGCCGTATTGTGAATATTGTACTTTAGGTTTCATCTTGAAGCCTTCATCGTTGCCAAATCTTAATGCTTTATATATATCTTTGTCCGTGTATATCGGTCTCATTTCCATGAAATGAGGGCTATTTGCATTAACATCTGTATAACGACCATCACCGGTTAGCTGCCAATTAGGTGTTTTTTTCTTCTCTTGCTCATCTTTTACTTTTGCAAGTATTTTTACAAGTGCAATAATGCCGCTTACTGTACCTGCTATTAGCCAAATAGCAATTTCAAGTTTTTTTAAAGGGTTCAATGCCCACCAGATTACTCGTAAAATTGTTCCAATTTTGGGTAACCATTTTAGTCCTTGTGTTAATATTAATAGATTTTTACCGGCGTTTAATCCTCTTCCTGCTATACCTAAAAAGCCCACAATACCTCTAGCAGCTTTACCTATTGCCAAATTTGCAAGTATTAAACCTACAACAGCCATAATAGGTTTTATATTTTTTAAAACAAATGTTAAAAATTGACTTATCCCCTTTAGTGAACTTTGCAATTCTGAGGAGCTTAACACTTTTGTCAGTTGCCTTATTGTATCTGCAAATGCCTCGCCTGCTTCACCATCTAAAAACGATGCTTTTAAGTCAAATATAGCACTATTCAAATTCGCCAATTCAGCTCTTAAAGTATGCGATGCTTGTACTGCCTTGAGTCCAAATTCTTTGTGTAATTGATTGGCAAATCTTGTAACAAATTCTTGCGCATCTAAACCACTTTCTACTAAATCATTTAACCCTTCTGTAGATGTTCCCATTGCTCTGGCTGCAATTTGAAAAGAACCTGGTAACGCTTGACCCAGCTGTCTTCTCAATTCTTCCATAGATACTTTGCCTTTAGAAATCATTTGTTCTAAAGCCAATAGTGCATTACGTGTTTGTTCTGCACCTTTGCCAGTTGCAGTTGCTACTTCTAAAACACTTGAAAATATTTGTTGTATATCGCTATCGCTCATATTTGCGCCTTTACCGGCTGCAAAAAGATTTTGGTATGCCTCTGCTGATTTTTCAAAATCTTGTCCTAAACGTCTTGTTTCTTCTCGCAAATACTTAAGCTGCTCCGCTCCAGCTGTATCCGACCCTGCAAGCGCAGCAAAAGACGTGCGCAAACTATCCATTTTGACTGTTGCGTCTAATATCTCACGTGCACCAATAGTGCCGACTACACCCACAAACATACGTCTTAAAGAATTAGACAGTATACGTGTTTGTCTGTCGGCTCTTTTTTCCATTCTGTCAAGCTCTTTAAAGCCCGCAGCGTCAAGTTTTGATGTAAGTTTTACCAAAAGTTCTTCAAGTGCCATATCTTGAAAAATCCTCAATTTGAGTTATAATATTAGCAAGTGTTGCCCCACGGTTGTACAGACCGTGAAGCAAGTTCCCTTACATGAATAGTGAAAGCAATGATAAAATTTGTCCTAGTATGGCTAGGGCATTTTTTATTGCTTCTCTACTCATATAACCACCCCCTCTCTGCCCAATATCCGGAATTTTGGGTGTGGCAGCGGGGTTAGTGTTTTAGTTTTTCCAGTTCAATTTGTTTTACTGCTTCCATAACCTGTTTAGAAAACAAATAGCCTTCCTGCGGCGTCATTTTTTTTATTTCTTCAAGAGTTACGCCAAAGCCTATTTGTTTGTTTGCCATAAACAGATTCATTGTGTTTCTGATTGATTCTGCTGTTAGTTCTTTATTTGTTCGTTTAGGTTTGTGAACAGCTTTGTTAATTTCTTTTCGAGTTGTTTCTCGATTTTCTTCGTCCACCCGTCCGGCAACAGAGCGGACAAACTCGAAAAATTTCCGAGGTTCTGCCTCATAAAATGGAACACTACAACTCTGTAATCGGCAAACCCTACAGCCTGCCAGTGTTTCTCCCATTGAAGCTGGTCAGGTTTTTTGCCGTCTATTGTCAGGTGTTCTCGATTCAAAACCAGATTAGATATAAACTTTAAATCTTCTCTGTTAAAAATATCTTTGCAGCTTGTGTACAAAGCTTTTAACAACTCGGAATCAGACAGGTTGTTTGCGATGCACGCTGTAAGACAGGTTAAAAACGGATATACTTTTTCTTCCGTCATAAAACCTAAAGTGGTGAAATCTTCAAAGTATAACGGGGCTGTCGCATATTTATGACCGTTTACTGTGCATTCAATCATTTTTTCTCCTCAAAAAAGAGGGCATAAAGCCCCCCCTTTTACTTGCCATTTCTGAACAGTGCATTCCAGGTAACTGTACGTGTACCGGAATCCTGCTCGCCTGAAATATTTAAAATTACACAGTCTGTAAATGTATCAGACACACCTGTGTTTAAATCACGTATAACCAACGTATCTTCTACATTGTTAAGGTTATCCTGTATAAGTATGGGCAATGACACGCTGTCAACTTTGAAAGAGCGTGTTATTTGCCACTGTCTTTGATTGTTGACAATATTTAAGCCCTCAGCCTGTACGCCTTTATAAGGTGTGAAGCTGTCGTTTTGCTGTGTTATGTTATATGCGTGGTCGTCACCTGTTCCAGTTAACGTCATGCCACGCCATACGAACTGGATATTCTTAGCGTCATAAGTTGCCATTATTCTTCACTCCCTATAATTTGCTCTATTTGCTCATCTGTCGGGTCTACGTAGAACAGGAAGTCAACTCTTTCACCGACAATAGCGTCATAATAATAGCCTTGGAGTTTGAACTTTTTGGCATTATAAGCGTCAATGTCAGTGTTCATTATGCTATCAGCACCTGTTCTAATCGGTATGACTTTGAGCTCAAAGCCTGTCTGTTCCGCTGTCGTTGCAATAACGAGGTTATATGTTTGATAGCTTCTGAACCTTTTTTGGGCCATAGTCAAAAGCAGGTTGTTGCCTGTTTCGTCATATATAGGCTTCTGATTGAAGAATTCTAAAGCCATAAGACCGATATCTTTTTCGATATAGTCTTTTATCATCTGGCGTTGCCTGAATTCGCCGCCGAGCATTCTCGAACCTATTACCCAGTTGTAGCCAAAGCCTTCTGTCTGCCCGCCTTCAATTGGAGACACATTAGTGTAATAGGCTACATTGTTTGTGTTCATGTCGGAAATTTCTTGACCTGTGTATGTTTCAGGTAAAATTCCCGTTAATTGCGTAAACTGCGCAGAACCGTCTTTGCCGCCAAAATAACCTCTAGTCGCACAGGACGCTACAGCAGAAGCAATCGGGTTTGTCGCAGAATTTGAAAATATGCCGTAAGCATAATCATTTCCGCCTGCGACAATATTCGCCACATCATCGACATCAGTAACCGGTAAATCGCAAAATCTTTTGTTTGTTAAGCACCAGCTTGCAACAGCTTCTAAGTCCGTTGCCTCTCTTGATACCGGAACGACTTTTGCAAATCGACCGTCTACACCTTTAGCACGGTCTAAAGCTTGTGCAATTGTACCTGCATCATCTTGCTTTGCAATCATCAAATATTGCATTTGTGAAGTTGTTTGCGTGTTGCTTTTTTGGTTGAAGGCTGCGTTTGCCTCAATAGCAAATTGCGACGTAGGCAAGAAAACAGCTATAACCTCATCATAAGACGAGTATTTGCCTAAACCCGATGCCGGAAATTCGACTTCCGGTTGCAAGTCTGTTGTTTCTATTTTTCCCACGAGCAACACATTTTTGTAGTATTCGTTCAGTGAACGCCCGTCAGGCAGTTGAAACAGAATACTGACTAAATTGTCGTATACGCTCATTTATTAATCTCCATTTCAATTGAATTGTCAGTTTGTGAAACACTAATATCGACTTGCAGACCTTCGGCAAGTTCAGGCGTGTATGTCGTTATGTCGTCATACTCAAACGCAATGTCAATTTCTTTTCTAAATTCCTGATTTGTTTGGGAAAATTGACTTAAATCCCTGATTTCTGAACTTTCAAGCTCATTTATCGTAATCCCCTGAGCATATAAAGTGTCAAAAGTCGATTGTGTTTCAGTGAATAAATTTTGTATGTACTCGATAATCTCCGTACAAAGCGCATCGGCGTCCGAGAGATTATCGCTGTTTTTTAGTGTATAAACACCAAAAGTGACAAGCAGCCGCATTTCTTTTCTGAAATATTGCTTGCTGTCTTGTGTAAATGTTTCAAACCTTTTGTAAAGCTTTGAAATATCGGCATCAGAAAGCATAATATAAGGTTTTGCCGGCTTTTTTTGCTTAACTCTGTCCCAGAAAAGCTTCGAACACGCATTATTTGTCAGTTTAAAGTATTGCGGATATGCTGTAGAAACGCTGTTTTTAAAGAAATTGTATATTATCTTCTTTGCTTGTGATATCTGCATTGTCTACCTTTACTAAATAACTTTTGTAAAAATTCATAAAAGAGGCTTTCCACGGTTCTATCGCTCTTACTTCCAGCAACAAACCAAGATACTGGAGTCTGTCATGTTCTTGTAACGGTTTTTCATGAAAAATAAAGAAATCAGCAACGACACTATCGCCTGATGAGCTGTCTTGTAGCACTACACCTTTTGTGCTGCTTCCTGTTCCTATTGGTTGAATCCAGCCCAATACACTGTCAACCTTTGAGTAGGTCAATATATCTGCACCGCTGTCAGGGTCGATAGTTAATGTTTCACGGTAAATGTCGTACAATATACCGCCCATTTTTTTTATTAAAATATTTGATCTACCCACTTTGTTTGGCCTTTTTTGAGTTGTATTTTATAGCGTTATACAGTCGTCCTTTTTCTTTTAACCTCTGGTCGAATCCCTTGACCTCAATTGTCATTGGTGCATTTGGCTCAAAAATTTTGTCATCAATATAGCTTTTGATTCGGTCACGCATATAAACGCCGATATCTTTAACCGTGTCTTTTATTTTAATTTCCGAAAATCTGTTTGCATTGCTGAACTGTATATGAAGCATTGCCTTGACATAATCAAAAAGCATTGACCTTTCATTTTGATTTTCAATAAGTCTGGTTACAAATCTTGTTGCAGGAATTTTAATATGCGTATCTTTTTTGATAACAAACCATTTACCGTTTTTTTGAAAACGAACTGTGCGCGGCATTGTCCATTCATTGCCGTAGTTGTTTTGAACTGCTATATCAATTAACCTGACACCTTTGTCGTTTACCTGTTTATTTCCTTCTGCTTTGTGAATACCTGCAGTTATTTCTTCACGGTCTAATTTTCTGAGTTCTTTCAATAATGCGGTTCTTTTGCTTTTTTCAACTTTTAAACTCGCATAAGGTTTGTTAAACATCAATAAACCTCTGTAAATATCGGGCTTGCCATATTAAAGCCTACTTTGATTAACCCTTGCAGCAAATCGGCAGCGTTTTGTGACATAATGCCTTTATAATTCGTCTGTCCTGCCTGATTTGCGCTGTTTGAACTTCCGTAAGTAATTGAAGCGTCACCGAGTTTTAACGACTGATAACTTCCTGTCTGTGCGTTATTAAATACATCCTCTGAATTTGCCTCTAAATATTGAAGCTCAGTCAACGCTTCTTCACAAACCGCATCTTTTAATTGCTGAGGAATGTCGGCAATCTGTAGATTGCAGCAGCAGGAGTTATAATAAAATCTCGGAAACTGCAAAGGCTGAGCAGGGTTTTGCTTGCAGCCGATAAAGGGCAGACGGTCAATCTTTTTTGTCGCTGTAATGAGGGCTTTTTCTTTTTGCTCATCATCAAGCGTCGACCAGTAATCAGCACCCAGCCTTTCTGAAAAATATGTGTTTGCCTCGTCAAGCGAGACATAGCTGTTTACATTAACTTCAATCATAGTTTTAAAATTTTAAAAGAAGCGGGGATTTTCACCCCGCACAGGTAAAATAGTTTATGAAATTAAGTTGATTCTTTTGGCGTCAGAACAGCAAACGGATAACCGCTTGTGCCTTTTCTTCTTGTTGCCGGTATTGCCACCTGAACGCCCAATCTCATTACACAGCGCAGTGCCACCATGTCCTGTTGAGCGAGGTTGTAAGCAATTGTACCGTCAGTATTTTGAATAATAGCCTCTGTCAACACTTTATAGGTTACATCCTGTCTTATGGAGTAAACTGCTTTGCTGAAATCACCGCAAATCATTAACGCTTCATCAGTAGCAAACATGCCTGAATTGTCGTAGTCAATACGGCGACCAAGCAAAGTATCAGGTGCACCAACAGTGAGAGCTGAAATATAAATCGGGTTATTGTTTTTATCTCTCAGGTCGCGCAATGTTGCCTGGAAGGTAGAATCAGCAATAAAGCCGTTGACTTTATAGCCGTCTGCTTCGACTTTAGCCATAATACCGCCTTCACCTATGATATCAGAAGCGATATCTAAGCCGGTGCCTGCTTCTACAGAATGGTTTTTTGCTTTAGCCTGTGTAACAATTGCCTCCGGCCAGCTTGCAGGTTTGTTTGTACCAAATAAAATTGCGTCATCTATTGCAATGCCGAGTGCTTCAACAATCTGAGGTTTTACTTCGCCCCATATATCAAAGGTTGAATCATCTAGTACTGCTTCAGGAATCGGGATAATTACAGCCAGCTCTTCAGCTGTAAGTGTCAGCTTACCCCATTCTGCATTTGATGTTTTTTTGTTGTCTGTGTCGCCGTTGAGAAAATATGCGTTTGCCAGTGCGCTGGTAATCGGCATAGTTCTTTGTTTTGCTGACATATTCGGTAACCTTTTCATCAATGGCAAAAGTTTTGATGAAAGAGGAACTTCTTTGATAATTTCGTTGGATATTTCCAACGGTATTAACGCTTCGGCATTTGTTCTTAAAATAGCTTTAGCGTCAGTAGCTGCGTTTTGTGCCATAGTTTAAAATCTCCTTATCTGCCGGCTGCCGCTCTAATGTAGCTATTCATCAATCCTGTTGCTGACAGGTTTTGTGTTGACGATGGTTTATAAGAGCCGCCGTGATTTTCTTTTTTGAATAAAATCTCGTTTTCTTTTTTGTAGTTATCAATCCATGCCTGCACGTCATCGCAGTCGTCGGGGATTACATTAACGACCAAATCTGACTTTATGCAGCCTGCTTTATCAAGCAGTGATTGACGTTTTACAAGTGTGTTTTCTTTCTTTGTTTTTGCAAATTCTTGCTGCAAAGCTTTTAGCTGCTCTTCAACCGTTTGTTTCTCGGTTGCTGTTGTTTTTGCACTTGTGCGATATTTAGCAGCTTCTTTGCGTAATTCTGAAATCTGCTCTTTCAAAGACTGAATTTCTTTGTTCAAATCAGCACCTGACTGATTCTCGTTGTTTTCAGCGCCTGACTGAATGTTTTCTTCTGTACCTGACATAGAAAATCCTTTCATGTTTCTTAATATCTGTATTGAAAAGTGTCTAAAAATTTGTCATAATGGGGTTATAGATTAACATTGAAGCCTAGAAATTCGCTGGCTGGGCGCATGGGCAATGTCACAAGACAACCCTGGATGATTGGGTGGCGACAATCCTTTGTTAATCTATTTTTTTGTATTGTTTTGATTTTGTTATCGAAATATCAGGAATAATACTGGCAGTACCTACTATGTTTCTTTTCCCTTTTTTGTACGCTAAATTGACCGGTATTTTTATCCAATTTCTCCCGTTTTTTATTTCGTCATCTGGTAATTTTGCAACAAAGATAATATTTTTCTTTTTTGTGTCAAAATACACATTATTTTGATTTATTATCTTATCTATTTGTTTTAACTGCTCAACACTCAATTTTTGTAATGGATTTTTAGTATCTCTTAATGTGTGCTGAACTTTGCGGTATGTGATATTTATTTCTTTGCTTACAACATCTATATTTTGTTCTATAAGATAAGACCTTACAAAATCACTAATTTCGCCTACTTTATAGTTATTCACAAACGGCTGTTCATTTTTGGCAGCAATTTCTATAAACTTTTCAAGTGATAAATTTTGTTTGTATATTTCTATCACCCGCTCCGTAACAGCAAAGCTGTGAATACAGTTCGGGTGGAAAAGTCCGTTTGCTCTTGCATCTTCAATGGTTGTGTAACCCTTAGTCTTACCGGTTAAGCTTAATATTTGCCCTTCGTAGGGCTTGCACTCGCTGCAATCAACAGCCGACCGCCCGAGAATTTCGACTAAATCCCCGAACTCCCCGAACTGTTCTAAAATACTGTCCTGCGCAGCTTCTCTGTAAGTGTTTGCTGTAAGCGTTCTTGCAAGCATTTCAGCGTAGGTGCTTGCCTTAACGTGTCTTACTACATCTCCGGCTTTGTTGTAATAAGGAACGGTAAATATATCTTTGTTTTTAAAATCCCGCTCCAGCTGTTTCATCAGCCTTTGCCAGCGTTTCTTATCAACTTCACTGGATAACAGACCTGATATATTATTTAAAGGCTTTATGCCGCTTTGTGGCGGTATGAGTCTGTTTAAAGAATTTACAACGGCTTTTTTATCAGAAAAATCAGTGCGCACATACGTTGCAAGTTTTTGGCTTATTATCGTGGTTATGCGTGACAAATGCGTATAGTATATGTTTTGCATTGTCTTTTTTTGTTCTGACCCGATAATTGCTATGCCGAGTGCTGCAATTAATGTTTTTTGTTCGTTCTTGCCTTCCTGATAACTTTCTTCAATTGCCTCGTCTGTTGTTTCTTTAAACTCTTTTTTAATTTGTTTTATTATGTTTTCAATGCGCTTTTTCTCTAGTGCAAGCTTTAAAGTGTTTTCGCCGGATTGTGCAAGTTCAATAATTGAGCGTTTTATTTCAGCAAGCCGCTTATTGTATATTTCAAGAAGCGTTTTTGCCTGCTCAAGCTGCATATTTTTTATTTGATTAGTCACTTATAACCAAATCCTCTACACCCGGTGCGGCTTCTTGTTTTTGCTCTTCATTTATGCGGTTTAACTCCTCTTGTGCCTGTTCATCAGTAGATTTATCCATTTCTTTTATTGCCGACAGCTTACTTTGAGTACCGGCAAGCACTCTGTCATTGCATACTTTGACGATTTCTGTATAATCAAGCTTAATAGCATCGCCCCAATCAACAGATACTTCTGCATCTTTTATGCCTGAAAACGCCAGAGAGCATTTAACAGTTCTTTTAATTGCGTTGTTGAGTGATACAGCTCTTATATCTTCGACCTTTGCGACTGATGACATAAATATCTTTTGCAAACTTTCACCGGACATATTTGCGGAAATATCCACGCCGTAAGCCTGCGGCGGGGTTTTTGTTAAAATATAAAAGAACTGCATTAAAGTATTTATGTGTTCTTTTATTGCCGCCGACTGTAAATCTACGGTGATATACTCAGGTTTTACGCCGTCTTTGCCGACCATATAAAAATCGGTGTTAGGAACGTATCTTTCGCCGGTTTTCGGATTCATCTGGGTATTTTCAAGACTGCCTGCCATTTTGGGGTTTGCGTGGCGGTTGATTATTTTAGAATTTTGGCTCACTGTGAGCATTAATTCTTCCACAATGCTCATAACAGTCTTATAATCACTTTCACCATAATAACAGTCTGACTCGCACGAGTTTTTGACTGGGAACAACACGAAATCATCCCACTTGTCGCTAAAGTCATCGACTTCAACGAGCCCGAACTCTGACACATCAACAGGAAAACTTAACGCATCGTTCGACACCTGCCAGACTTCGTTTTCAATATAGCCTTTATGGATTTTTTCGATATGTTTATACTTCTTGCCCTCTTTCACAAGGTCATAAAGCAGTATGTGTCCGGCTAACTCGTTTAAATTTCCATTATTAAAAACAGGAAACCAGCAATCAGGACAGACGCTGAAAACCTTAACGCCTTCATTTGTGCTTGCGACTTTAAACAACCCGTTGCCAAATCGGCTGTTATCAATACAAACCTCTTTTAAAACGGAAACAAAGTTGTTTTCTTCTGCCAGTCTGTCCCAGATATCCTGCGAATCTGTTATGATTTGAAAATCATTGTTTGTTGTCAAAAATTTAAAGAAGTCTGTTAATGCTCTAAATAAGTTGACCTCAATCAATGTTTGAGCGGTTGTATTATCAAGCGGGTAACGCTGCCTAATTTTATATATGACATTTCTGAACGGGGTAGCAAAGTTTGAACGGTACAAATCCCTGTAACGTTTGTATGACTCAAGACGGCAGGTGTCTGTGCTGTCGAATTTCAACTGCTTTATCGCTTCAGTTGTGTCAAATGTAGTTAACATTAAATCCTCTGTTGTATCTTGTTAAATGACTGTATAACCCGTAGCGCATAGCGTCCATACAGTTATCATTGAGCTTTACCGGCATGTCTGCCTGAACCGTTGCTTTGAGTCTTTCGTCTTCTGACGGGTAACGGTAAGTTTCAAACTCTTGCAGCGTGTGCACGCATTTTTGCGAAACATTGAGTCTGTCATAGTTAATAACACTGCGCACCATTGCGATTGAGTCTTCAACCTTTGGTTTTTCTTCATAAATCACAAGATTGGTTGAACGCCTTAATTTGTCGTTTTGCTCTGGGCGGGCATTATCACAATTTGCAAAACTGAAAAATCTTTGATACTCTTTCTGCTTTTGTTCAATCCAGTTGACAACGCCGTCAGCTTCAATCTTTTGCCCGTAAAGCTCATCAATTATGTAATAGATGCCTTTTCTTGAATACCCAAACAATATAACAGCAGTCGGGTGATTCCAGCCCCAGTCGACGCCGAGAAAGAACTCTGCAATTTCGCCGCTTTGGATTTTTTGAAGAACATCAAAATGCGATAGTGTATGTTTATCACGGCTAAATGTGTCATATACAAGCCCGTCTGCGACAATCCACAGCCCCTCGATTTTGCGGGCTTTGAAAGCACCTGTATAAAGCTTTTCCTGATTTTTAATAAAAACATCTGAGAGATTAGCGTTATCTCTCATTGTAAAATGCCAGTATTCAAAAACATCTCTGACATCTTGATTGCCTTCGAGATATGGCTTTATCTTTTCTTGATACAGCCAGTGGTTTGAGCTTTCGGGGTTGCTGTCGGCAAAAGCTCTGGCATTCGCTGGCGTCAAACGGGATAACGCCATATTATAAAAACTGTAATGATGCTGCGGCAGTTCGTTTGCGTACCAGAAATCCCAAGTTCCGCCCTGAATGGCTGCTGCGCTGTCAGATTTTCCGCCACCTACGACTAAACAGTTATACAGCTTGCCAAACAGTGTTATATCCAGTTCACCGGATGCACTGTTATACTTAAATTTGCCGCCTAAATAGTTTTCAATGAAAGGCTTTAACTCAATAAGAACGTTATTTCTGACCGTGCTTTTTGAATAGCCGGAAAAAACTTTTAAATTATCGTTACCGATTGAATCAAATATTTGAGGTATTTTTTGAACAATATTCAGAGTTTTGCCGCTTCTGACCGCTCCGTCAAGCAGTGTAAGCAACGGGAATTCATCAGGCTGTTTCGCCAGAAACGCTCTGGCTTTCTTGCTGTATTTGCTGTTCTCCCACTTTATTGGCATTCAAACTCTTCATAGCCTCCAAATACGCCCTTCTTGTTTCTTCAAAATCGTTTACTAAATCGTGTTTTTCAACAGGCTTTTGCCCACTCGTGTCTCTTAAAAATTCGAGAATTTTAACCAAATCAGCTGGCTTTGTTTCATCATTTAATAAAGCCTGTTTTAATCTTTCAAACGCATTTTCCTGAAAAGTTTTTCCGTTTGCCATAAGCTCTAAAAGCTTTTCTTCGGCAACCTGTCGCATAGTTCGGTTTGCTTTTCTTGCCTCTACTGATTTTTTTTGAGCTTTCCGAGCAATTTCCGAGCAATTAAAGTTATTTTCAGGATTTGCAAGCTTCAAATTCTCTAAACTTTTTTGTGTAACTCTATGCTTTTTCTTCTTTTTTGCCATAAGATATACTCTTTAAATCAATTTTGATATCAAATTAAAAATTCTTTGTATAAAAGCGGGTTTTCTGTAACCTAACTTAATATTGATATACTGATGTGATATAAACTTTATTTGTGTTGATTTATTATTTTGGAATATACAAGCCTGTTTCTTCACACAGCGGACTATCCGCTATGACTTTAACATTTATTCCTCTGCCTTGTGCAAATGCAATCCACTGCTCGAGGCATTCTTTTTGCTTTGTTCGGCTTTCGTCTTTTGTTTTAAAATCACAACCGCAGTAAAGAATCTCATCATAACCTTTAAGTACTGCGTAAGCTGTCATATATGACATACTGGAAGCGTAATAGTGCCAGCGTGTATTTCTGCCTACAATCGGGATTTTTCGGAGTTGATAAACCTCATCAAACGGAAAATTCGCTTGAGTTATAATGCCTTCAATATCTTCTTTTATATGAAGATTAAAAAATAAATCAAGCCGTTTATAAGCGTGTTTATGATTTACCCCCCAGACTTCATAGTCTGATGAATAATCAAAATTCTTTAATGAATTACCAATTCCGCATATTGCTACTTTTTTCATACAAAAAAATCCGGCGGCTTTTGTATAGAAAAAAGGAGCGCCGCCGTTAGGATGTCCACTTAATTATATATTGTTGTTTGAATTTCATTTAGTATGCTGTAGTCGCCATTAAAATTTTTGCGCAGCTGTAAATAAACCGGAGTACCGTGCTTATCTCTTTTGCGGGTTTTGCGAAAATCACCGTAATAAACATTTTGATTGCATTTTGACCCCTGTTTAATATTGTTTTTGATTTTTCGGTATTTATTAAATTCTTTCAACGCAACAGAGCCGGTTAAATGAATTTCTTTATCTTTCCCGTCTTTATACATTGTATAAATCAAGGTATGAGCTGTTCCGCAGCCCTGGCAAAAACCAAAGTCAACACGTTTGTAAAACCCGTTCTTTTGAAAAACCAAACGGGTGATGTGTAATCGTTCACCACAGCAATACATAATTATTCTTCCAAAATTAGTCTTGAAATACGGACGTTCCGCCGGAGTAACGTCCGGCTACACATGGGCACTGGGTTCACTTCGTTCACACGGCGTGCCCGCCCGATTTCGCAGAACACAACAAAGCCCTTTTTTACCTTGCGGCTAACCACCATAGCTCCAGTCCGCCTCATACGTGCAACTTTAAGTCTGGCATTAGATGATTCAGGCTTATTTTTATTATAACAACATTTTATAGACACTCGTACATTAAATTAAGAAACGTAAAATTGATTGCGCTATTTATTTTGTTCAGAACCGGACGATGAAATTGGTTCGCATACGTGCATCGGCTTTACAGTAAACGTGCGCATATCCAGACCTTTTCTGTATACAGCACGCCGCAACCTTCTCAAATATTTTAAATCCTTTTCGCCCCGTTCCATAATAAGAACACAAGCCGGCTGTTTACCTGTCATTTTGCCATAATAAAGAGCCTGACCTATGCATTCTGCCCATTTTGGTGCAAAGTCGACCTCAACTGCGTATTTTTCCGTCAAACAGTCCACACGGGTTTTGTCAGACAGTTCATACTCCATAACCCCGCCTCGTTTATCGCACCATACTTTTTGATAGGTTGATTCCGGATAAAGGTGCTTTGCAAGTGCAGGGCTTGCTATTATCAATATTGTTAAAATTATAATTAAGCGTTTCTTCATAATATCTATTATACTTTCTACTAAAAAAATCAAACCCGACAGTCATTAAGCCGGGCTTGATTCCCCTCAACTGGAAGGCATTGAGGGGGCTGGAATTCCAATAAAAATATGAATGAAAAGTATTAGGCGTTTCATAATTACATTGTATCACATTGACACTTTGCAAAATTATCATATTTACCGTTTTACAAAAATGTAAAAGTTCTTGTAAATTTAGGACAAGTTAGCCATGATACAATTTGTGGCTTGTTTACAAAAGATTTAAACAGGTGTTTTATTTTTCGCCCAAAAAGCATATATTTTTAACGCTGGAATTAAAAAAGATTGGAAGGAAAATGAAAAATTATCTGGGTTTATTAATCGCAGATGCGAAAGAATTTTTGTGTAGCGAAACAAACAGAGTGTTTATTGCTGTTATTGCCGTAGGCGTACTGGTTTGCTGTGCACAATACAGGACAGAAAACATATTGCGTTCTGTCCAAAATATTAACGCTCAAAATCACAAAGAGCTTTTGGCAGAGGTAAAAACAAACAGAAACAAAATAAATTTCCGGTATTTTAATTTAACCAGGAGTCTTGAAGACATTCACAAAGTGAAAATTGATACTAAAAATGGAAGAATTGAAAAGTAAGTTAATCTTTTATTATAACATATAAATTGTACCCATTTGGGTACAATTTGTGTGGTATAATGAAAATATAATTGAATAAATTTTTATCTTATTGTAAAAAATAAGTCTTAAATAGCTTTAATAGTTGTTTTCTGTTTGTTAAAATAAAAATATATCCCTATACTCCATATAATGTATATTTAAGTTACAAACTTTCTTTTAGTTAAGTTCAATTTATAATGAAAGAAAAATGAGGTTTTATTATGGAAAGTTACAATATTCCTGTTGAAGAAGTTGCAAATTATTTTTTAAGCAAACTTGATGCAGAGACTGAAGATTGTATTTCAAATTTAAAATTGCAAAAACTTGTGTATTATGCACAAGGGTTTGTTATGGCATTAAAAGATAAAAAGCTTTTTAATGAACCTATTGAAGCTTGGGAACACGGTCCTGTCGTTAGATGTTTATATAAAAAATACAAAGAAAATGGGGCTTGCGCAATTACACGAAAAGAAAACGAAGATTTTGATTATAGTATATTATCTGAATATCCAGATTTAATGGATATTTTGGATGATGTTTACAAAGTATATGGGCAATTTTCTGCGTGGCGATTGAGAGATATGACACATCAAGAAACCCCCTGGCTTGAAACAGAAAGAAATGGAAAAATTTCTGATGAATTAATGTTAGCATTTTTTAAGACACAAATTACAGAATAAAATGAAAGTCAAACAACCTGTTTATGAGAAGGCTGGAAATATAAATATTCCTGAATTAGATGAACAAATTCCTTCGTTTAGTTTCAAATATATTGTGAATCAAGAACACTACAATCTTGAAAGCGAAAAAGCAACTCACCATTTAAAAGCAAAAGTTTTGCATAGTCTCTACAAATATAGCAAACAAACCTGGGGTGATTTTATTGGTGATAAAAGACAAACCGGGGTTGAACAAGTTGGTTTAAGTAAATTAAAAAGACGAAAAGTAAATTTGCCAAATTCTGCTTTTTACAATGAAGTAAAAAATGTCACTATATTTAGAGTTTCAAATAATGAAGCTAGAATTGTTGGTTGGAGATATAGAAATACTTGCTATATTTTGTGGATAGATTGGGATTTCACATCCTACGACCACGGGTCATAATTAACCACTCCCCAAACATCAACCAGTCAATATCAACTTTGAAATTGCGCTTGAGTTCTAATAAAATCTCAAACGTAGGCTCAATTTTTCCTAGCTTTAATTTCATGTAATCTTTTTCGCTAATCGTCAAAAAAATATATCCTATGGCTGGAAGCTGCTAACGGGAGTACTCCCTGAGGTCATCCATTCCCTATGTATAAACATAGGTATCCATAGGATATATATTCATGATAACATATTGTCATGGCATGTCAATGGTATTAAAAAATGAATGAACGAACATTAAATGAATTTGCATCCTATTATAAAAGATTAATCAGGGTCGAAAGATACCTGAAAGATTTAATTTATGAAAAATATACAAACACATACAAGAACAAAACATATACGATACTGTATAATGTATATTTTGAAAAATTACGTTATTTTACAAATAAAAATGATAAAACCTTTAAGGATATATACAAACAAAATAACAAAACCGATGACGAAAAATTGTCGACTTCAATTGATAAAATGTATATTTCTGAAGTTTTAGGCTTCTTTAGCCATCGTATTTTTCTTAAAGATATAACAAGAAAAAATTTTTTTGATGTACATGTTAATACCGGCAAAAACGAATTCAGAAAAATTGCCAAAGCCCTTAAAGATTTTAGAAACTGTATTTGCCATTACGATACAAAACAATTTTTTATAGAAAAAGCCGTATTTGTTAAAGCATTAGTATTTTTTGAAAAACTCGTAAACTGCAAATACAGATTTACAACAGGTTCTCTTGAAACAATCGGCGACAAACCTACAATCACATCAATTTTAAAATACATATATCAAACAAACCCTGAATACTTCGATGACGATAGAGTTCTGGTAAATGTTTTTGATGATATAGCAAGATTAATAGATTTTAGAACAGACGATTTACCACAATACAAATCAATAATCAGGCAAAAATTTAAAACAGAAGGTAAATCTTAAATCATTCCCCCTTTATCAACCAGTCCAAAGACACATCGACCTTGCTTGCCAGCCTTGCCAGCTGCTCTGCTGTGGCATCTTCTTTACCGAGCTTGATTCTCATATACCTTTTTTCATCTATACCCATAATACGAGCCATAGCTTTGTCTAAATACCCTAGTTCGCCTTGAATCTCGTTTAATCTTGCTCCGAAGTGTTCAAAGTTTTTTAACACCTGTTCGTTGTCTTTGGGTTGGAGTGTGTTCGGGGTGGCAAGCTTAAAATCATTAAACGAAATTCCATAAAAATCTTCAAGGCGTTTCTTTTCGTCCGGTTTAAAATCACCGCCACGAATAATTCTATTGTTAATCGCACCTTTTGTAAAATTAAGAGCCTCGCCCACGCCTTTTTGTGTAATTAACGTATTTGTTAAATATTGTAAAATAGCTAAATCTTTAACTATACTCATGGATTACCGTACATTTTTTAATTTAATCGTGGAATATCTCTACAATTTTTGTTGACTTATTCCACACAATATGATATTGTATCAATATTGAAAGGAAACTATATGGAAACAATATCATTTACTATTCCAAAAGATTTGTTAGAGAACATCAATTCTTATGTTTCTTACGGCAAAAATCGAAGCAACATAATTGTTGAAGCTCTATATCTATGGTTAGAACAAAACAAGGAGAGAATCGCCTAGACGACATCTCCCCTTATTAATTCCGTAAGAATATTTTAGCAAAAACACAGCAAAAAGACTCCTATAAAGGGTCTATTTGTAATGCAAAATTTACATTCGAACTTTTACAACTGAATAGAAAGGAGACAGGATGTCTACAATTGACATAATAAAAGAACGCCTCTCCGACATTCCTAATGTAAAAATACTCACATTAAAAAGTGAAGAGGGTTCTAAAGTTGCTGCTGAAAACAGCGTTGAAATTGTTCCTGAAATAGTTGGGTTATTTGTTACTATTACAGATTAGCTTTCAACCAATTGTCTGAACAATCACAATTTGTCCAAGCAGCTTCGCCGGTGAGCTTGGCTACGAACAACTTGTCACCTCTGTCAACATAGGGCTTTAATTTGTTCCTAATGTCTGTTGACCTTTCTGCAGAATTAACAACCCAAGTACTTTTGTTAATTTTGCCCCAAGTAGCATAAGACTTGATTTTATTGATTAAGTTTTCGTAGTCTTGTCCTGGCTCACATAAATCATAACTGATTATGTATGATGGCATCTTTTTCCCTCCTTCCTATAGTATTTCAGCGCAAAACGCTGATACTCCATGAATAACACGCATTTTTAAAGTCATGGGGTAGGAATTAAGAAATGTAAATTTTATCGAACTTTGAAAACTTAACCCGAAAAAAGGAGGCACGAGCCGTAACTCATACCTCCTCCCCAAGCTAGTATCTACTTGCGTTTACCAGTCTTAGCCTGACTAAGAGCAGATGCCGCAACTGATTTAGCTTTGTCGCTATAGCGACCGTCTTTTAATATTTTTGAGGCGGTCGATGCGACTTTGGGGCTTGTTTGTTTCTTATTCATAGAAACATTCTCCTATTATGGCGGATATTTTCAGACCCTCCGCTCATTGGGTAAACTTTACCTCTTACTTGTGAGCAAATAAATGGAGCAAGCCCCTGGCGTTTTACGCCTGTTTTTATTTAATCAGGTCATGCTAAATGCTGTCAACACATGGGTTTTCGGGGAATTGGGTTTTATTTCAGCTCAGGAGCGTAATCCGAGAGCACGTGAGAAGAACTCACACCACAATTAACTAACTTACAGTGTACATTGACAATTTAATAAACGTAAATCGACCGGCTGAGCCACGGCGGGCAAGAAGGAAATCACTTGTTGACAGCCGCAATGGCAGGCGGATAAAACGGCGTGTGATTTCATAATAAGAATTTGCTTTTATGGCTGACAGCCCGGAAAGACGGGCATTAAAAAAAATTTCTAACCATACCCGAACCGGTTCACAACAAACAGATTCTCTTTCTCGAGCCGGTTAGGGTTTCGTGACCTTGCCCGCACGCTTCTGCTTGAGCATATCCCTTGTGATGCGGGCTTTTTCTTACCTTCGGTGGTACTCGTGAGGTAGGGGCTAGGAAGGGGCTACGGATGGGCTGCCTAGGGGATAAAGAAAAAGAAAAAGAAAAAGAAAAAGAAAAAGAAAAAGATAAAGAAACAGAACAAGAAAAAGACCCCATAAACAAAGTTAATTAATCGGAGAAATAAAAATGAATGAAGAAATTATTTTACAAAGCTTTGTTGTTGCTTTGTGGATTGTTGGACTTCTTATTGCAATGATTTGTGAATTATGGAACAGAAGAAAAGAGTTTGACGATTTAACAAAGTTCAAACTTAAAAAGGTTACTTTTTTCGCATTCAAACATTTTCTTCAAAATGATTCAAAAAAAGAAGCAAAAAGAAAAGCAATTTCTTTTGCAAAAGAAGTGTTAAAAAACAATGAGTTAAATCAAAAGTACAACTTGATTAAAGGAGCTTAAATGAATACTGAAATTTTAACTGAAATGCTTGATTTAGCAATTACATACATGATTGAAAACGAGGCTTGCTGTAATTGCATTTATGAAGGCTCAAACGAATGCTGCTGTAACAGCGATGTTTGTTATTGCGGGATTTATAATAAACTCGAAATGCAAGCGAAAAGAAACATAAAGAAGGTGTGCTGATGAATATTTATGAAAAGCTTTTAAAAATAAAAGAATCAGTTGAATATTTGAAAAAAGCCCAAAAAGGGCAACAGTATGACTTTGTCTCAAGCTCTCAAGTAATTGCAGCATTGAGGGCAAAAATGAATGAAGAAAAGCTACTTTTAGTTCCTGATGTGGAAGATGCTAAATTCAGTTCTATCATTGAAAAGACAAGCTCAAAAGGCAATCCGACCGTCGATTTACTGACAGAAATATTTATCACCTTTAAATGGATAAATGCAGAGAATCCGGAAGAAACACTAACTGTCAGATGGTACGGACAGGGCGTAGACACAAGTGGCGAAAAAGGCGTAGGAAAAGCTTATACTTACGCCGAAAAGTATTTCTTGCTTAAATTCTTCAATATTCCGACTGATAAAGATGACCCTGATTTGTTTGAACAAAAACAAAAAAGAAAAACAAAAAATAACGATGATACTGATATTTACGCCGAAATCGACTGTCTGAATTCTTTTAAAGAACTGCAAGAATATTATCAAAAATACAAAACAAAAGTATCTGATGTTCCGGCGTTCAATAAAGCCATAAACAACCGTAACAGAGCATTGAAAGGCGTACAATGAAAATTTATAACGTTGAACAAAAAAGCGATGAGTGGCTAAGGTTGCGAAGTGGAAAACTCACAGCCTCAAATGCTCAAGCAATAGCAACAGGCGGAAAAGGCTTGCAGACCCTTTGCCTTGAAACAACTGCCGAGTATTACTCGACAGTTCCAAAACAACAGATAGAAAATGAACACATTCAAAGAGGCATTGAACTTGAAGCCGAAGCCCGTTCAGTTTATGAAATGGAAACCGGCAACAAAGTTATTGAAGTCGGATTTGTTGAGCTTAACGAATATGTCGGCTGTTCGCCAGACGGAATACTTGAAGGAGAACCAATAGGAATAGAAATAAAATGCCCGTCTGACAGGGTTTATTTAGATGTTTTATTGAACAAAACAATTGACCCTAAGTATTACGCACAAATGCAAATGCAGATGATGATATGCGAATGGAGTGCGTGTGATTACGTTGTCTACAATCCGAATTTTGGAATCTGTATATGTATCCAAAGGATTTACCCTGATGAAGAATTCAGAAAAAAACTGATGGCAGGATTAAAGAAGGGAACGGAAATTATTAAAGACTTACACGAGAAAATGAGGAAGATAAATGAGCATAGAGGATTACAGCAGCGAGCTTCTTAAAACAGCAAAGGAGCTTAAAGAGCTTGCTTTTGAATATAAAAATGCCCGCAGTGAATACTCACAGGCATTAAACGGCTTGATTTCGCTTATACACAAATCAGGGCTGGCTAAAGATAAAGCAGCGTTTGAAAATAAAATTCCGAAACTGCTTGAAACAGAATTTAATACAGAAGCCCAAAAACTGATAAATCAGTTTTATAACTCACAGGCTTTGTATAAAGGGCTTGAAGAAGTTTTAAAAGCCTATCAAGCTCATATATCGGGGATTCAATCAGTTATTAAATATAATTTATCAGGAGAAGTGGCAGAGGCTACCAGATTAAAATATGGAGGTTATTAAATGAAAATAGGTAATGCTTGGACAAAAACATCAGAAGACGGAAACACATTCATCTCTGTCGCATTAGACGAGGTTATTTTAGAACAATACCCGTTTTTGAAAAATTGTTTTATTAACCTGTGGCGGATTCCGTCAGAAGAAAGAAAAAACGAGAATTCGCCGCACTGGAACGTGAATATTTCTGTTAAAAAGCAGAAAGAAGAAGAACCAAATTTATTTTAGTTAGCCAAATTTTTACACACATATCGGGGCGTAAAGCCCCGTTTTTATTAGGAAGTTATATTATGGCAAAAAGATTTTTTGACAATAAAAAATACGAGAACCCGTGGTTTCGCAATCTTACGCCGCAAATGAAGTGTGTTTACGACTACTGTATTTGTGAATGCGACCACGCAGGTCTATTAAGACTTGACCCCGAAGCAATAGAGTTTAAAACGGGCGTAAAACCTTTGACACCGGAAATAATAGCAGAAACGTTTAAAGATAAGTTTATTTTCCTGTCAGAGAATAAAATTTTTATCCCTAAATTCATTTACTGGCAATACAAAAACGAGCTTACACCAACTAACGCTGTTCATCGCAGCGTTTATCAGATTTTAAAGCGTGAAGGGATTTCGGTGGCTAACTTTTTAGCTCCGTATGTTTTGGAAGGTGATTTTGAAGAATGGGGAACGCTGTGGAAAACGCTAAAAGACGGGGGGCGGTCGTATAACGACTATATAAGAGACAGATGAGGAGTATCGACTATGGAGATTTACAAACCGTATCACCTGCGGTTATTAGACTGGGTAAAAAATCACGTGTATTTTACGCATAAAGACATTGTTAAAGTAACAAACTGCAATTGTCCATACAGTGTTTTAAGGGATTTTAAGAGGATTGCAAAAGTAACGGAAGAATCAAAAATGAAAACAAAAAAGCTCGTTGATTCAAAAGGCAATATCGTAAATGTTACAAAGCGTTATGTCGAGTACAAATTTGAGGGCTTAAAAAATGCCGTCAATGAATGAAGACATCGCACAATATCCCGTTTATATGGTCAATTCAGACGGGAAATTAAAACAAATAAGGATAGATTCAACGGACGATTATAACCATTGCGAGTTTGAACTGCATCACTTTATCCCGCAAAGTATACGCAAAAACAATCCCGAACTGTACGGAAGAATCGTACACCTGCAAAAACTTATACTATTACCAAAAGATGTGCATCACAGCATACACGCAGGCGCAGGCTACAGAGGCTTAGAAAATTGGGAACTGTTGTTTAGCAGAAAACAATGGAGAAACGGAGTTTATGAAAGATACAACAATGACACTTTCGGCAGCGTATTTGTCGAATTTACTGGGGGTTAGCGTACAAACAATTGAAGTTTACTTGTGTGGCTGGGGTTTTAGTCATATACAAAGAATCCACAAAGGCGGGGTTAAACATTATAAATATGTAACCGCTGCGGATTTAGAAGCTTTAGAAAATTTAGCAAAAAGGAGACGACGAAAATGCAAACGATAGACGATGTTTGGAACAAATTTGCAACTCAGGACGAGCTTGCACAAGCGTATATACAGCAAGGGGCTCTGTTTGATGAGCTGGATATCATAATCGAGGACTTTTTTGCAGCTTATGAGAGATTTAAGGAAGGAGTAAAAGCAAAAAATGAGTAACATTGGTTTTATGCGTAATACTGTCGACCATATAGAATCGTTATTTAATTATTACTTTAAAAATAAAAAAATATCCGTCGGTATTGGAAAAGGAAGACTACAAGAATTTTGTTTTCCAAATGGAGCGCATCTATAGATATGGCGAAATTGAAGACGAAACAGAATATAAACGGCTTATGAAGAAGGTAAAAAGCTGTGATTTAACGAATGTCGTTGAGTTAAGACGAGGTAAAAAATGAGCAAAGATTTAAGTCCAAAACAGCTTAAAATCGACTTTAATAGTGAAAAATTTTATAAATATATTTTCCAAAAAGATTTTAGTGGTCGTCTCGGCATCTGTTACAAAGAGCCAGTTGTCAAAAAGCGTTTAACGGATAAAGAAATAAAAGAATACGCCGATTGTGGGTATCACTTAATAAAAATTGTAGAATTAATGAGCTTTAAATAATGAGTAACAATTTATCTAAACAGTTATGCGAGCTGTGCGGGATTGAGAAAACAGTAGATTTCACCAAGCCGGAGAATTTTGCGAGGTTGTGGGAAGTCGTGAACAAACAGACGAAAGAAGAACTAATCGGCAGAATTACCGGACGTATATTAGTCGAAGCAGGAGATTATATCTATGAACTCAAACAATCAATCAGAGAGGCAGAGTGGGTGTATGACTAACTACATCGAACAACTAATGAAAGCGGCAGGGGTGGTACCTGTACATCTTACAGATTGTAGCTTTATCAATATCCGAAAAGGATACGACGTTGGCACAGACTGTTGCCCTGCTGTTGAGGATGAAAGATTAAAGTGTGAAGACTGCGAACATAGCAAAGAAACACAATTAATCTACCCCGCCTTCACCCCCGCAAAGCAGCTGGAGCTGATTAAGTTGATAGTAAATGCAAAAAAAGTTGAGTGTTTTTTTATACAGACAAATAAAAAATTTTACAAAATAAGTTGCTTGATAGAAACAACAAATTTTCCAGCTGCTGTTATCGCTACTGACCCTGTAATGGACATCGCATTAGCAAAGCTATTGATAAAGCTTTTAAAAAAATGCGAACTCGACAAATCAGAAGTAAAGAAAATATTGGAGGATTAAAAATGAGTGATAACAACATTGTGTCAATGAATATTAACGAAAGCCTTATCAAACCAATAGTTGAAGCACAAATGAAGCAGGCTATTTTGGATAATATGGGCGATGTAAAAAGCTATATGGAACAGTTAATTTCAATTGCTTTGAATGAAAAATGTGATATCGAAGGCAGAACAGATTGCTCTAATTGGGATAAAAAATATACATACATAGATGTGTTGATTAATAATGCGATTCGTTCAGCAGCAAGAGAAGCCATAAAAGAATTTATGGAACAAGAAACAAAAACATTTAAAAAAGCATTCAAAAACTATTTAAAACAAAAACAAACCTTAGATAAATTATTCGATTCATTTGTGAATTTCGCCGACAAAACTATGGTTGGAAATAATTACAAAATGGATATAATTTTTAAACAATTTTACAAAGATAGTGATTATTAAAGAGTATTTTGGAAGATGATTGAATTTCTAACAAATGGACGTTTATTAGAGGTGTTAGCGAACCTGATTATGGTAATAATGCTTATAGGTTTAAATGCCACCATTGTGGTCTTGTTTGTAATTGGTTTAAGAGGTATATGGAGATTATTTTAATGATAACTAACTATGAATGAATAAAGGCTATGAGCGTTGATGAGATGGCTGAATTCTTTGTAAAAAACAGAATTTCTTGTATTGCCCTTTTACGCCTAAAAAACGATAAAATTGAGCCTTGTCCGATAGAAGGAACAAATTGCACAGCATTCGGCTGTTTTAAACAATGGCTTGAGAGCGAGGTAGAGAATGACTAAATACATAGTAAAAAACTGTCCTGCATTGCGCAAAATGGTAACAATCAACAGCAAAAAAGGACATGAAACACTTTTTGACAGCTGTTCAGAAGGCAAGCATTGTCTTTGCAAAGACCGTGCCGATTGTCCGATAAAGAAGGTGGTGGAGCTTGTTGAAGCAGAGAATAAAGTACACAGAAAAAGACAACGTCTTATACCGATGTTAAATGAAGCAATCCTGCTAACCTTACAGGTGAAAGAGGTGAAAAATGACAGATAAAGAAAATCTTACCTTTATAATTAATAAACGTGATGAAAAAGAATTAATTTTTTCTGAAATAAATAGTTCATTGTCAAATTATGCAGCCCAATACATTCTTGAATATAAAAAACTTGTAGAAGATTTTATGTATAAAAATATTCCTACTCATATATTAAAGGCAATGAAACTAAAAATTGAAAATGAACTAATTGAAAGGAAATTGAAAGAAAATGACAGATAAAGAAAAGATTATAACAAATGAGATTGATGTTAGCAAGTGCGAATATGTTTGCAATACAGCCTTTGGCAAAATTGGTTGCAAACAGCCCCTAATGAAATATATACATTGTTCTGAAAATTCTAATTGTCATTACAAGCAACTCCAACGCAAGACGCAATTAAGTATCGAACAATCAAAAGAATTAATTAGATTAAGACAAGAACTCAAAGAAAGCACTGTAAAAAATAAAAACCTTAAGCAGGAATGCGAGGAGTTGGAGAAACTTGTTCAACAAGCCCAAGAAGCTCCTATATGTTTCCAATGTGAACAGGAACCTTGTATTAGACAGGAAAGAGACCGCTACCGCAAGGCTCTTGAGGAGATTGAGGAAATGATAAAAATATCAACCAAAGATTTTAATCATATAGATTGGGAAGCTAAAGCCTCTCACGCATTGACAGCAATTGATAAGATTTTTGACATCATAAACAAAGCGAAAGGGGAAGAATGCAATTAGATATTACAACCGCATTCACAATATTCAATTACGGTGTGGACTACGGGCTTTTAATCGCTGAACGAGAACGAGAGAATGAAGAATGGGCAGACGCATTTAATTGTTTTCTTTTCTCTCAAAAAACAGCAATGCCGGCGATGCCGATTGAACGCAGACATCTACACACTGAAAAATGGTTGTCGACAAAAAAGAAAAGTTTTGAACGTTTTCAAGATTTACTGGCAAAAATCGCAAAAAATAACACGAGTGCAAACGATTAACGTCTGTCAAAATCTCGTGTTGCTCTTATTATTGCACGAAATTGATTTAAAAACAAGGGGGAAGAATGAACGAACTTCAACTTACTAAATGTGAGCTAAACAAAACAAAAATTGAGGGAATTGAAATGCGCAAACCAATTGAACAAAGGATAAACAACTATTTTGACCGTGGTAACGGCGACTGGGATAAACTCTATGACTTTATGGACAAAGAGAGCTTTACACGCTTAGACTTCTTAGCCTGCGTGTGCGCAAGCTTATTAAGAGAGCCGGACAATGAGTTTGAAACAGAACTCGGAATCGGCGGAATAAAATTTGAAATAAAAATAAGGAAAAATTAACAATGGCAAAACAACATTTTGACGACCAAAACCAGATTGACTATGTAAGATTTATATTTTTGGTTTTATTAGTTTTCTTTCTGGGTCTGAATATAGGGGCTATTCAAGCAAAGAAACATTGCATGTGCAAAATTCCGGGGGTAACACAAAATGGACACACTTAAATATATGCTCGAACTGACGCAAAATGAAGAATCAATTTTGAATAAATATCTGAACGAACGTAGGCGCAAACGGCTGCTGGATAGGGTGAATCAACTGGGCTTTTGCATTAGAGAGATACAAAAAGAACAGCTCAAAATTTTAAAAGAATTGGATTTAGCGGTCAAATGACCGCTTTTTGTTTACAAAAGATTATAAAGAAAGGCGGCATTAATGAAAGAAATTGAACTTGTCATTTTGCCGCCCAAAGAGCCGGACAGACAAGATGAGGTTGAAGTCTTCGCAAAATTAATATATTTGTTGACAACAGAGGAAATATAAAAATAAAATGAATATTATGCAGTGTGTCATTTATGCAAGAGTATCAAGCAAAGAGCAAGAAAAAGAAGGCTATTCCATACCGGCTCAAATAGGGCTGTTAACTGATTATGCTCAAAAAAAAGGATTTGAAATTGCAAAAGTATTTTCTGAAAGCGAAACCGCTAAAAAAGCAGGTCGTCACGCTTTTAATGCAATGCTTGAATTTATAAAAGAAAAAAATATAAATATTGTTTTAGTTGAAAAAACAGACCGTCTTTACAGAAATTTTAAAGATTATGTCACTCTAGAAGATTACGACCTTGAAGTTCACCTTGTTAAAGAAGGTACTGTTTTAAGTAAATCTTCAAAATCTCATGAAAAGTTTATACACGGCATAAAAGTTTTAATGGCAAAAAATTATATTGATAATTTGTCAGAAGAAGTTAGAAAAGGCAAATTAGAAAAAGCAAAACAAGGATATTATCCCTTTAAAGCTCCTGTTGGATACTTAAATGTAAAAGATGAGTCCGGAAAAAGAATAATAATTGTAGACAAAGAAAAAGCACCATTCGTAAAAAGAGCGTTTGAACTCTATGCGAGTGGCGCATTTTCTGCTTTTGAACTGCGAAAAAAACTGTTTGAAGATGGTTTTAATCATAATTTAAAACCTTACACAAAAACAAAGCTGTTAAGCATTTTAAAAGATATTTTTTATATAGGAAAGTTTAATTATAACGGCGTAATTTATGACGGAAAACATGAACCGATAATCGATATTGACCTTTTTAATGCTGTTCAAAAAATGTTCAACGTATCACGAGCCAGAACTCATAATGTTGAATTCACCTATTCTGGACTGATAAAATGCGGTCATTGCGGCTGTCAGCTTACAGCAGAACTAAAAAAAGGTAAATATATATATTACCACTGCACCGGTAAAAAAGGCGGAAATTGTAAAAAAGATTACATACGTGAAGAATTGATTGATAAAGAAATAATGGGCTTGCTCGAAAAACTTGTTCCTCCTGAAAGAATATACAAGCAGATTATAGACGCTGTAAAAGTAATGCAAGGAGTTAAGAGCGATTATAACGAAAATACTCTTGATAACATAAACAAGCAAATCAAATCGCTTCAACGCCGTATAGAAGGGTTATATCTTGATAAACTGGACGGAAAGATATCAGAGGAATTTTGGGAACAGAAAAATAATGAATGGCAAATAGAAAAAGAAAAATTAAGTAATCAAATTCATGCGATAAATAATGCAGACAAAACATTTTATGAGGGGTCGAACTTGCTGCTAAATTTCTGTAAAGAAGCTCCACACTTGTATAAAAGCAAACCAGTCAAGATAAAAAAACAAATTTTATCTTTGTTAGGCTCGAACTTTTTATACAAAGACGGGAAACTAAGTATAGAGCTAAATTCCGTGTTCTATAACTTGCTTGAAATGCAAAAATCAACAAAAAATAG
>CALUSA010000010.1 GCA_944323275.1 Candidatus Gastranaerophilales bacterium | reverse complement strand
TTTCTAAAAAAAGAGGAACCAAAAATTTAATTATTTGCGGAACTGGACTTTACCAAAATAATCATTTTATCCGTACAATTCAAAATCGGTGCGTAATTCAGCTATATTACGAAAATCTCAAACTATCCGTACAGTCCGAAAAAAGTCCATTTCGGCAGTTTGATTTTTTTGGTAAACCTAATTTTCCGACCTGAAAACGCCCTCGCAGAGCGGGCTGTCCAAAATAATCAAAGTATCCGTACAAATAAAACCGGTCGTTAAATTACAACCAGTGAGGATTTTCCAACAGAAAATCCGAATCGTGAGAGTCCGCAAATACAAAAGATGAACAAATAAAAAACTTGCCCCGGATTGGACTCGAACCAACGACGCACAGCTTAGGACGCTATCGCTCTATCCAACTGAGCTACCGAGGCAAATTTAGTTGTTTAGCCTCGTGTGGTTGGATAGAGCTGCCGTTTTAATTTTTAACTCGCAAGCTTCGCTCGCTCCGGCTACCGAGGCAAATTTAGTTTCCAGTTGCAGGTGGACATACCACAGCGACAAAACTAAATATACTCATATAATAATATAAAAAATTTCAAAAACACAAGTCAGTTTAATCGTGTATAATAAATTTGCATTACAAATATAGAGGGTAAATTATGAAAGCACTCATCTGGGACGACTTACACAAAACAAAACTCGTGAAAAAGCCTGAGCCGAAAATTATTGACGCCCGTGACGCAATTGTCAAAGTCACAATGTCCTCAATTTGCACCAGCGACCTGCATATAATAAACGGTGCTGTGCCAAATGCCATTAAAGGCGTAACCCTGGGGCACGAATTTGTGGGTGAAATTGTTGAAATTGGAAGCGATATAAAAGACCTCTCTGCAGGTGACAGAGTTAGTGCAAATTGCGAAACCTTCTGCGGCGAATGCTATTTTTGTAAACACGGCTATATTAATAACTGTCAAAACGGCGGCTGGAAACTCGGCTGCAGCATAGACGGATGTCAGGCAGAGTATGTGCGTGTACAGTTTGCAGATACAGGATTAACAAAAATCCCCGACTCTTTAAGTTACAGTGATGCATTATTCGTCGGCGACATACTTTCCAGCGGATACTTCGGTGCCGAACTTTGTGAAGTTAAACCCGAAGACACCGTTGCAGTAATCGGCTGCGGACCTGTCGGCATTTGTGCAATGCAATCAGCCAGGGCAATGGGTGCAAAACCTATAATCGGCATTGATATTGATGATTACAGACTAAAACTTGCAATAAATAAAGGTTATGCTGACATAATAATCAATCCTGACACACAAAACATTAATGATGAAATTTTAAAACATACCAGCAACAGAGGTGCAGACTGTGTAATTGAAGCTGCTGGCGGAAAAAATACTTTTCAAACAGCCTGGCAGATTGCAAGAGCTAATGCCACTGTTGCAATAGTAGCAATGTATGAAGAAAATCAAACCTTACCGCTGCCTGAAATGTACGGAAAAAATCTCATTTTCAAAACAGGAGGAGTTGACGCAATACATTGCACAAAACTGCTTCAAATGATAGAAAAGAAAGAAATTTCAACAGATGTGTTAATATCAAAATACTTTGATTTTGACAATATAGAAAAAGCCTATGACTACTTTAAAACAAAATGTGATAACTGCCTTAAAGTAGCCGTAAAATATGACTAAAGAGTAATTTACAATTCTATTCTATTTTGTAATATACATTTAAATATCAGCAAAAAATATTGTTATTATCACAACATTATGCTAATATAACTACAAAATTATGAGTGTACGGATATTTCCCTAAATCCAAAATTGGAGGATAAAATTATGAAATCGTTAAAAACAACTTTTACAAAGAATTTATCCCAAAAAGTCGTTTCAACATTTATGATTATGCTCTTAGGGGCACAGGTCTTTGCGGCAGGTGCTGCCAATTACCCCGGAGTAATTGCCGAAGAACACATGTTTAAAGAAAGAAAAGCCCAGTCTGACCTTGTTTTGATTACAAAAAACAACAATATCATCACAAAAGGCAACGTTATGCAGGTTGTGTTCGACTGCAAATTATGGTCTGAAAATGCTAAAGCAGGCGAAAGAGTAAACTTTGTTGCACCTGAGGCTATTTATACCCAAGAAGGGACTTTATTGATACCGGCAAACTCTAAAGTAGTTGCAACGGTGTTAAAAATAGAAAAACCAAAATGGTTTAACAAAAATGCAAGAGTTTACTTAAACTTTGAATGCATTGTATTCCCTGACGGTTCTGCCATGGCTATGTCAGCTAAACCGTTTACAAAAGACGGTGCACTTAAAGAAGGTCCCTGGATGACTGCCGGTAAACTTGCCGCTTCTACAGTAGGACTCGGTGCTGTTGGCGCAGGTGCGGGTGTCGGCTTTGCCTTTATACCCAACCCTGCAAAACTCGGTACAGGATTTGCAATAGGTATCCCTGTCGGCTGTACTGTAGGGTTGATTACGGGTCTTGTTACCCCGGGGCTTAAATACCACGCCAAAGCAGGCGAAGCAATAAAAATTATTTTATGCAAAGATTTATGTCTGAAAAAAGCACAAACAAAATAAATCTGAAACAAAATTACCAAAAGCGGTTGTTTTATGACAACCGCTTTTTATCTATAAATTAAAGATTTGCTGTATATTAAAATTTTATTATATACTGTAAGCAATGAGGAGGTTATATGTACAAAATATTGAAAATAACTTTGCTTTCGCTAATGGGTATATTACTTTTTTGTGCCCCTGTTTTATGCAAAGAAAGCAAACTCAGTACAAAAACAAAATCAATGCTTATTGATAAACTCAACACAGAATCACTTGTTATATACAGCGACAACGACCAAATAAAAACATACTCACAGCACGGTCTTGTACCTCTTTTATTGTATTTGGAAAATGATGATTTTAAAGACTCATTTGCTTTTGACAAAACTGTTGGCAGAGCTGCTGCATACCTTTATGTTTACGGACATGCAAAATATGTTTATGCCGACACAATCTCAAAACCGGCTATAGAAATTTTAAAGAAAAACAATGTTAAATATGAAGCAAAACACGTAGTAAACGAAATTCAAAACAGAACCAAAACAGGCTTGTGTCCGTTTGAAGATCTGACAAAAAATGCTACAAGTCCGGCACAGGCTTACGGTTTGATTTACAAAAAAGTTTATCCTGATACGGCAATTGTATATTACACAAGTGATATAACACCTGAGGCACTTGTTGAAATATACAAAACGCTTGGTAAAAAGCTTTCAGGAAAGGTCGCAGTAAAAGTACATTCAGGCGAACCAGGCGGGCATAATTTCTTACAACCTGAATTTATGAAACCGCTTATTGATTACCTTAACGGAACAATTGTCGAATGCAATACAGCATACGCAGGCAGGAGAGATACAACGGAAGAACACAAACAGGTTATAAAAGAACACGGCTTTGATAAAATTGCAAAAGTAGATATTATGGATGAAGACGGAGAAATGGAGCTGCCTGTAAAAAACGGCAAACAAATAAAAGTTAATTATGTAGGCTCGCATCTCAAAAATTATGATTCAATGCTTGTATTGTCGCACTTTAAAGGACACCAAATGGGCGGCTTTGGCGGAGCACTCAAAAATATGTCTATAGGTATTGCATCTTCGCACGGCAAAGCCTGTATTCACGGAGCAGGCGAGCCTGATAAAATATGGACCTGCGAACAGGACAAATTTTTAGAAGCAATGGCAGATGCAGACAAATCAGTTATGGACTATATGAAGGGTAATATTACTTTTATTAATGTCATGAGCAAAATGTCAGTTGATTGCGATTGCAACAACAATCCGTCACCGCCGGAAATGGCAGATATCGGAATACTTGCATCAGATGACCCTGTTGCACTTGATCAGGCTTGCGTAGATTTAGTCTATAACTCTGATGACACAGGCAAAGCTTCTTTAATTCAACGCATCGAATCAAGGCACGGTATCCACACTGTAGAAGCAGCCTCTGAACTCGGTGTCGGTGTAAGAAAATATAAATTAATACCGGTAAATAATTAGTAATAAAAGTATGAAGAAAGGTTTATTTGATGAAAAAAACACTAACAGCAGCTCTTGCAGCATGTATGCTTATGTCACTCGTTCAATTTAGTGCTTCTGCAAAACAAAAAGCACCTGCAAAAAGTAAAACGCAGGAACAGATTGAATTAAAAATTGATTCGCCGGCAATGAAGGAGAATTTCCAAAACGAAACAGAACAAAAATCAGCGAAACCAGAGCAGCAAGAAGCTATAAAACCTGTTACGGCAGCACAAACTTCTACAACGGATAAAAATGTCCCAAAAACAGAAAAATCAAAAGCTAAAAAAGACAAAACAAAAGATGCTGTTAAAAAAGAAGAACAGGTTAAACCCGTAAAACAAGAAGCACAATATATGAAAGAAAAAGTCTTTTACTTAAAACAGTGTGACAATATAAAAATTGCAGCAGAAATATACGTACCTAAAGATTTTGATAAAGAAAGAGAATATCCGGCAATTATCGTTGTTCCACCGTCCGGCGGGGTAAAAGAACAGACAGCAGGCTTGTATGCACAAAAACTTGCTGCAAAAGGTTTTGTAACACTTGCGTATGACGCTGCATATCAGGGCGAAAGCGGCGGTGAACCGAGATATGTCGAAGATCCTGCTTCACGGGTAGAAGATGTGCGTAGTGCTGTTGATTACCTGACAACATTGCCTTTTGTTGATAAAGATAATATCGGAGTTTTAGGTATATGCTCAGGCGGCGGCTATGCCTTTAATGCGGCAGAAACAGAAATGCGAATAAAAGCCGTTGCAACTGTTTCAGCCTTCGATTTAGGCAGGGCAAGACGTCAGGGGCTTGGTGATACATTAACGGAAGATCAACAAAAACAAAAGCTTAAAAACATAGCAGAACAAAGGACAAGAGAAGTTAACGGAAAATCATATAAATACGTTGAATATGTACCAGATTCAAAAAAAGAAATCCCCTCGAACGCTTCGGCGATGTACAAAGAAGGATACGAATACTATAAAACCACACGTGGTGCACACCCGAGAGCTGTAAACAAATATCTCTACACAAGTCTTGATAAACAAATGGCGTTTACTGCTTTTGACAAACCGGAAAGTATTTCACCACGAGCCGTAATGTTTATTGTTGGCGGGAACGCAGAAACAGCCTACTTTAGCAAAGAAGCCTATGATAAAGCACAAGCACCCAAAGAATATTTTGTTATACCAAATGCCTCACACTTTGGTCTGTTTGACAAAACAGAGTATATTGCACCTGCGGTAGAAAAGCTCGGCGAGTTCTACTCAAAATATCTTTCCAACCATCAGGAATGGTCATTATAACTAAAAGCTTGACTAAATCTGCTAACAGTATCTAAAATAAAATAAAGAACTGCTGTTTACACAGGGAATAACAGCAGTTTTTTATCGATGTGATAGTTAAAATCAATTTCCATACCTTTAATCTAAAAAGAGATTAAAGGATATGTGAGCTGTGTACAGGGACAAAATGATTGAAAATTATAAAAAATATCTGGAGTTTTTAAACGAAAAACTAACTACTTTTTTTCACAAACAAAAACCTTATATCTGCTGCAAAGAAGGCTGCGCCAAATGCTGTCAGAATGCAGAATTTCCATTTTCACAAATGGAAGTAATATATCTTATGAACGGTGTGAGCAAGCTTGACGAAGCAACAAAAAATATTATTGCAGAAAATGTAAAAAAGGTAAAAGAGGCTAAGCGCAACTTTAACGGAGAAGGTAAATTTCTGTATGATTGCCCGTTTTTAATAAATAACAAATGCTGCGTTTATGAATACAGAGGCATAATTTGCAGAACCTTCGGTTTATTGTATATAGGTACAAACGGAAAAACACAGGTTCCTTTTTGCAGTTTTCAGGGATTGAACTACGCCAATGTTCTTGCTGACGACAAAAGCACTATATCCGCTGAAAAATATAAAGCCTCTGGCATAGAAGCAGAACCGGTAGCATTTAACATAAGGTACGGATTTTTAACAGAATCCAGCTTTGAACAAAAATTCAATTTTGCCTTCGGTGAAAAAAAACCGTTGATTGACTGGTTTGTTGAAATTGACGACAAGCAGGCAGAATCAAATAACTAGAGCTTTATCAAGTTCTAATATCAGACATTCGCCAATGTAAATGTTTTCAATATCAATATTGTACGAATTTAAGTCAATACAAATTTCATCATATTTTGAGTTGGTATAAGACAGGGTTGCATATTCAACATTACAGGGCAGCTTGATTTTTATATCGTGCTTGTTAGGATTCAAATTTACTGCAAACAAAAGCTTTGGCTCATTATCAGAATAATAACACCAGACAAGAGCATTATTCTCACTATTTATTAAATCCAGCCTGCAATTATCAATTATTGATTTGTATTTTACGTACAACTCACGCATTTTCGTAATCTGTCCGTACAGAACTGCATTTTTGCCCCATTGATAAGGTTTGGATTGATTTTTAACATATTCGTTAGAAAACTCATTTGATTTTTGAGGCTTTAATGATTTTGTTTCATATCCCATGCCGGTATAAGACGGCAAATTTAAAAACATTGAAATAAAGAATCTGACCTCGTTAGCTTCTTCTGATTGAAAATACTTAGAATGCTCTTTTAAATCACCGTCATTTGAAAAAGTACAAATACACGGATAAAACGGGAAGTTTTCTCTAAAGGGTTTTAAAAAGTCATCGATAGTGTCAATAAATTCGTTATTAAGGTATTTAAAGTTCATATTACCAAGGACAATATCGGCTTTTTTATTAATCATATCCGAGATACCGTTTATGTAATAAGTATTATAAAAAGCCTCAGCAAGAAGGGCAAAATAGGGTTTTTGAGAAGAAATTTTATTTTTTAGATACGCCCACATTTCCTGCTTTTCATTTTCGTCTTTTTCATTTGAAATATGCGAATGCGAAATTTGATTGTGAGCCATGTCGGCTCTTAAAAAATCAAAATTATATTCGTTTTGAAAATCGGCTATTTTTCCGGAATAATAGCTCCAAACATCATCTTCCGGTGCATTTTTAACAGGATATCCCTGAGTATCGATTTTATACCATTTATAAGGGGTAATGCAGCCTATAACTTTTGCTGCATTGGAACGATTTTTCACATCAAAAACAGCCCAGCTGTTAGAGCCGGATTTTTTTATTTTTTGAAATACTACAGGTCGCATAGGCGAATGTTCCGTAACAGGCAAAGGTTCAAGCCCTGCAGCCCTGATTTTTTTCATTAATTTTATTCTAACAGCAGTTCTATCTGTGTTTTGAGGAAAAATAATACTTTCCCGTTCATTTTCCTGCAGCTCAAAAAGGTTATCATGTGCGTTAAGAGTGGAAATTATAATGTTTTCAACCTCTTTGTAGATAAAGTTATAATCAACATCGGGATAAAAAAGCTGAGAGTTTTTTTGCTTATTAAGTTTCGCCCATTCAAAAAATCCCGGATTAAGCAACGTAATTTCAGAAAAATTATCAACATGCGGCAAAGCATCAAAACCGACAATTTTGCCCAGAGCATGTAATATATTAATAACAAGCTTCAATTGTTTTTCGGCAGTATCATAGCCCGACTTAGCCAAATCTGTATCTAAAAATTCTTCATTAAGCCGCCAAGAGGTTTGTACATAAAGACTGCCCTTATCCCCAGTTGTCCAAAGCGGCATAAGGTGAATACCTGACTCGGGGAAAGTCATTGCATATTTTACAATCCCCCAGAAGGTTTTGGTTAATCTAGGGTTAATACCGATTATTTTTATTGTTTTACACCATTGAGTATCTTTACAGTCTGCCAGCGGTGACGGATAGGACGATGATATATCCAAAGCATTATTTAATGTTGACTCGCCTAAAAGTTCTTTCAACATTGAGAAAGATTGTTCAAACGGCAGGTCCAAACAATCTTTCGGGTTTATATTATAAAATTTATACTGATTTAATACTGCCATTCTTCTATATTATCACGATAGAATTGTTCCATTTTAGGATAGAATTTTTGGATTTCTTCAGATTTATATTTAAATCCTGCTTCCAATTCGGGGAGTACTTTTCTGTATCTGTCAATCAACAGCTGGTGCTCTCTGTTTGCCCTTTCCCCCTGTTTTAGATTCATATCTATTTTATTTAATCTGTCGTGCAAAATAACCAATTTTTTAGCGACCCTTTTGCTTTCTTCTTTTGCTTCGTCCTTTTCTCTTATTTCTTCACTTCTTCTTCTCTGAGCTTCATCATAACCGTACTGGCTGTAGTCAGTATCAGGTGCATTAACTTTTTCATCATTAAGGTCTTTCCATTCCTGAGTGCCCTTAATTTGTTTTTCAAGCTCGGCTTTTTGTCTTCTAAAATCGTTTAAGAGTTTGTTATTTTTGGTTATTGCCTCTTGAGAATTGCGCATACACCATTTTTTATACTCAATCTGATTCCTTGCATTATCACGCTCAAAAAACATCAAACCGACTTCATCAAAAATTTTAAAAGCCTGTATAGCTTTTCTTTGCTGCATTTTAGAATGATTAATTCTGTCCGTATAATAACCTATTTTCCGGTTAAGATTTTCATATTTTTCAGAATTTATACTATAGAAATAATCTGCCTTTTCTTTATCCCTTCTCAAATCTTCAGACTGCCAAGGGTACTCATTAGCTTTTTCATCAAGGTCGTGTTTGTATCCTGCAGAAATATCATATTCGTGCTGGAAACTGTTTTTTTCATCTATTAATTTTTGCAATTCTTTTTTATCAGCCAGCTCTAATCTGTAGTAGTATTCCGCAAGCGTTTTAAAATTCTGCCCGTAGTTTTTGGCATTACGATTTATATTGAAATAATTTTCTCTAACTTCTTCCAGCCTCGGGTATTTAGGCTGATTGTCATAAACTATATAATCATGATCATGCTTTGTCTGCTCGGATACGTATTCTTCGGGATCAGCAAAATAAACTCTGTTTGTGGTATAAGCGTTATGTGTTTTTTCAATAGATGAATTGGCATGACTCAACGGAGTTTCACCGATTTTTTGTTCAATTGAACAGAAAGAATCATTATAGTTAGGTTCTCTGCCAATGGCGATACATCCTGCCGTACCGATTCTTTTGTGTACAATATCCTGCGTCTGACCTTTAAAAGATATACCCGAGAGGAAATTGCTTTTTATTGCATCAGAGGCATTCTTTGTTTCTACAACTGTTTTATTTTCATTTGCGCCAAAGCTTGTTAAATCCTGTTCTTTATGCTGAGAATTTGCTCTTGTTCTTTTTACATTTTGTGGAGAAATTTTACTTATTTTCATATTAAGCTCCTTTTAATTCGCTGAATGTTGCGATGATAGTTTCAGTATTTTGCAGATTTCTGACAGATGCAGGTGAGAAGGTTTCTACCGGTATAACAGGTGTTGCACTATTTAATGTCTTTTCCCTGAATTTGTCTAAAATAAATACGCCATTTTTAGATGATTTAATATAATTAATTTCATCAGGCAGGCTTAGCAGCTTGCCGTTAATCTGTAATAATGAGTCAGGTGCATAAATAAAATTGCCTTTATAAAAATTACAGCATTTTGAACAAATGGTGAACTTACCGTAACGGCAAAGCGCATGCCTTAAGTTATTAGCTTTTTCATTATTCCATATCGTCCAAAAATCTTCTTGATTAATATTGCCGATAATATTACCTATACAGTTAGAAACATCACCGTTTGAATGTATTGTAGGATTCACCCATAGAGTTGTACAGATTCTTCCTGCTCTGATTGAATCAAGTTCTTTATCCAGATAATAATTTTCTATCTCCTCATCTTCTAATGCAGGAAAGACAAAAGCCGTTGTAGTGCAGATATTTTTTAATTTTTCAATAGCATTGATTAATCTGTCAACATAATTTTTGTCTATTTTATACTGCTTTGGCGGAATAAGTCCGCCGGCATAATTATTTCCCAATCTTTGCCGCCACTGACTGTCTGTAAGTTTATTCAATTCAGCGGAAGAAAACTGCAAATGCTGGAAAGTAAGAGTTTTTATATTCTTTTGCTGTATAAATTTTAAAAAATCCGATAACTCATCAACGTTATCGGGCAACATAACACAGTTTATACAAAGTTCTATCTTACTGCCTGACTTCTGGTACTGTTCTATTCTGTCAATATTTTCTAAAACTTTTTTAAATGTACCTTTTTTATTTCTTATAGAATCATGCGTATTTTCAAGACCGTCAAGACTTATCGTTATTGTAGCATCAGTCCCGGCAATTTGCGGCAGGTATTTATCAAGCAATACTCCGTTTGTAACTATCTGGACACTAAAACCATGCTTTTGTGTAAGAGCAAAAAGTTTTTCAAAATCTTTATATAATAAAGGTTCACCGCCCATCAAAAGCATTTTAGGCTTCGGAGAAACGTCTGATACGGTTTCAAAAAAATTTCCCCATTGTTCAACACTCATATCTGCCGGTGCGTTTTGTTTAAACCCGTCGCCGTATTGAGTACACATTGAACAGTTAAGATTGCACCTGTATGTAAGACTTAAGATAAATTCCATTTCAAACGGAAGCTCTATAGCCATATCGAACCTCCGTCCATTAGTGAGGTATATAAATCCATGCCCATTTCAAAAGAATACTCAAGATTTTTATCGGCATAGTCATACATTGCGGTTTTAATTGACTTTAACAGCCCGTTTTCTTTATCGAGAGAATCGGGTATGCATATTATTTTATTGATACCTCTTTCTCTTAATGCAGTATCCATTTTTCTTAAATGGTCAAGCTTTGGGCTGTTACCGACAACAATTGAATAAAACGGCATTTTATCTATGGCTGACAGTATTTTTTCATCCCTGAACAATACTCTGTAAGGAACACTTTTATCAACATTAATGCCGTATAAACTAAGATAATTCAGAGGATTGAGCATTTTCTCATCATTACCTTCGTCACCGGCTGCAATTATTAAATCATTGGTATTATCATCAATAACTTTTTTAAGTGCTTTTTTTACATCGTATAATTTGGAAATCGGTACATCATCAGGAGCAGGTTTTATAAACATTTTATTACCGGGAGCTATTTCTTTTTGCCCGTTATAGATTTGCGGACAAAAACCGTTATAATCCTGCGGATAATGTTTTACGACAGCTTTAATATTGTTCTTTTTAAAATAGTCTTCAATTCTTTCTTTTATACGCTCAGTTGGAATATTATTAGAAAAAGCGATTTCTATCGCATTATCCTCATCTTTTGTAAAAGAAACATAATTCTCCGCCTGCTCGGGTGTCAAAGTATCAAACACACGCTCAAGTGAAATAGATCCATAGTCATCTCTGGTTCTGTTTACATAAGATTCGATAAATACAGGATTTTTATATTCCTGCCGGATTATATTTTTAATATCTATTTTAACTTTTAAAGAATCCCAACCGTTTGTTTTATCTGCGATTTCAAGGGATTTTGCAGTATCTTTTTGCCATTTTCCGTCTTTTTTAACAAATCGGTCACCGCCGTCTTTTGTAATTATTGCGTCAGGCGAAAAGTACGTTAAATGCTTATCTTTAAGATTTTCTTCAACATATTTATATTCAGGTAAATTTCTTCCCGTTGTAATTGTTAACAAAACTTTACCTTTTGCAGTGTCATAAAAATCTTTAAATTTTTGGAAATACTCATTGAATTCTTTTCTTCTTTCACTACCTTCAGGCAGCAAATTTCTGTTACACATTTCAACATGAGAAAATGGTGTATAAGTCTTATCAAAGTCAGCGTATATACTGGTTTGACCGGCTTTAAAAGATATGTTGGATTTGGGGATTATATTAAATTTTACGGGATTAATAAACACAAGGTACCTCAATACTTTTTCTGATAATAAAAAAAAAGATAACTGATTAAAAGAAGTAATTCGTTTAGTTTTACAAAATGTTACAAGAGTAATACACAAAAATTAAAATTTGGTTTATAATAAATTACAACAAAAGGGGACGAATATATGAGAGCTGCATCTATATCCGTGTTGCCGGTGCAAAAGCTTGGTAATGTACACCAGACTAAGCATTACCAAACACAGGCTGTGGATACTTCATTCTTGGGTAAAACTTCAAATTTAGACCATGACATTTTTGTAAAGTCACAAACAAACTACTTTAAAGCAAAACCTGTTTCGTTTAAAGGAGTTTACAACAGGCAAGAGGCTGAAAATCTTATTGACAGAATCAACTCCAATCAGGCTACCGCTAACGGGAAAGGATTCCAGAGCGAATACTTCAAAATAAATGAAGAATTCGGGTTAAAATCGCCGAATCCCAGAGTTAAAGATGCTTATGCCGATATTCACGGCAACAACAACATCAAAGAGTACCATATATTAAAAAGAATGCAGGATATTGATTCTGATATTGCCGTAAAGCCAATAGATTTAATAAACCGACACAATAATAATTATCTTGTTTTAGAAAATCTTAACGGTAAACATCCTTTTGAAGCAAAATTAAATCAACAAAATTTATCTGATATTATGAAAAAGACTTTTTCAATGGATATCAACGGTATTGCTCACAGTGACTTACAAAGCGGAAATATAATTCTATCAAGTGACAACAGAGCAAAATTTATTGATTTCGGGTCTTTTAATATTTTAAGAAATAACGGTGCTTATATTTCTTCTGACGCAATTGATGAAAATTTTATCAAAAACGGCGGAGAGATTAATTCACCGGTAAAAGATAAATTTAGAGCAATATTTTATAACAATGAACCGATTTATGACATAAAAAATCTGTCTGACAATCCGAATTTAAAGATTAAATCCAATGCTTCTAACTTTGAATTCAGAACGATTTATGATTACATAAAACACAATAAAGCCGAAAATCCAAAACAACTTTTGATTGATTACTTAAAAGCGAAATCAGCTAATTATCATACATCAATGGTAGAATTTCTGGAAAAAATGGATATGTCGCCCAGTGATTTGGCTCAGACCAACCAGAAGAACTCTGCTCTTGAGGCTGAAAAAGTTTTCAAAAATGTACTGGCTGAACCCGGTGAAAATGTTGCAAGAACAGAACTCGGTAAAATTCAGTTAAAATGGCTTATGAACGATTATCAGGGTGCACATACAAAGGCTTTTGACTATTTTAACAAACTTGTTAATCAGACTCAGGAATTTTCAGAAAAAGCAATAGGGGCGGAAAAAGAATACTTTAATTTAATGGTAAAACGTCTTGATTCATTCAGAGCTGAACTGGCAGATCCCAAATATCATGGTTCGATACTTGAAGAAAAAGACGACCTGATTAAAAAAGTCTTTGAAAATATTAACAAAAAATCCGAAAAAATTATTGAAATGGTTTCGGAAAATGTTTCGGACATAAAAGAAAGACCAATGAGCAAGGCTGCTTTATTCAATAAAAAAAACATATTTATAGCCCTTGGCGTAGCTGCAATTGCTGCCGGCGGAGTATATTTAAATAAATCACAAAAATCAAAACACGCAAATATGTCATAATTTATTAAATAGAAAGAGATTCATTAAAAAGGCGGGGAATATCACCCCGCTCTTTGATATAAATTATTTCATATAGTCAACTGACCCCGATAACTTATTGAACGAGTGCATAAAACAAGTTCAACCGCCATCTTATACCCCAGGCACTCGCAACAAGTACATGGGGTCACTTCCGTAAAATGCTAGACTCGGTGCCACTCGCACTCCGTGTACCACTCATACAAGCGAGGTCCCACTCAGACATTATCTATTATCATTATTCAGGCGGTTTTTATCATCAACAGCCCTGATAATTTCATAAAACATATCATTGTACGGAGTTTTTATATTGTATTTTTTACCCAGTTCGCTTATATAGCCTGCAAATATATCAACCTCGGTCTGTCTGTGTGCATCCACATCCTGCAGCATCGAGGTTCTTGTTTGAGGCAGCATGGTTTTTATAACCTCTAACACCTCAGGTATTAACCTATCCGTATTTTTTACACCGCTGGCTTTTGCTATATCAACAGCTTCCTTCATTAAATTAACGGCAATTTGATTAACCTTATCAGATTGTTGAAAATCCCCATAAGCAGCATTTAATACTGCAGATGCTTGATTATAACCGACATTCACAAGAAACTTCCACCATCTCGAATAATTCATATCAACAGGAATTTCGTACTTTATACCGGTTCTATCAAAAAATTCTTTTACAGCGATAACATTTTCACTATACTGCATATTATCTTTTTCGCCGAACACAGTTTTATAAACGTCATCATGAACAACACTTCTTCCTTTGCGGGTACTCGTATGTCCTATGTAATAAGAGTACAGAATTTTATCTTTACCAAACATCTTTGCTATATCGTCTTCACTTTTTAAACCATTCAGCAAAGAAAGAATGATTGTATTATTCCCGACGAAATTTTTTATATCTTTCAAAACGCCATTTAGCGCATTATTTTTTACGGCAAAAATTATCAAATCTGCAATATAAGCACTGTCAGAGGTTATATAATTAAAATTATATTCTTCACCATTAAAATTTAACGGTTCTGACTTATAACGATTTAAGCGTGCTTTATCAACAAGCACGCTCAAATCTATATTTTTATTCTGTAAAATTTTAACGGCATATATGCTGCCGATAGCACCTAGCCCGCATATAAGCACTTTATTTATTTGTTTCATAGAACTATTTTATTGTAAAAGTAGCATTAACAACAGCATTAATTTTTTTATCGATTGCACTGGTATTATAAATGCCGTAATCAGACACGTCTGTAGAATTCTTTGATACTATTTGGAAGACACCCATCCTTGCATCATTCATAACACCAATATGACCGCCTGTGCTTTCTACCATACTTTTAGCTCTTTGTTTTGCGTCCTTTGTAGCTTCTGCAAGCATTTTAATTTTGAGTTCATCTAGGTTAGATACATAATAATCCATTCTGTTGGATGATACTTCAATATTTTTATTAACAAGCTGAGATGTGTTTTCGGAAAGCTGTGTTAACTTGTCAACATCATTTGATGTAACTTCGACATTCTGCGACAATCTGTAGCCGTCTACCTCGTTGGAATCATAACCGTTAGGCATTCTTTTGTAAACCGGATATGAAGCAATAGGAGTGAATTTATATGCCTCTGAGGCTAATCCGTTTTCAACAAGAAAATCCGCAATCAGCTTTTTGTCATTATTTATTTTGGCATAACCGCTTTTTAAATCCTTGCTCCTCACTTCATAAGACAAATTCCATACAGCAAGATCAGACTTAATCTCCTGACTTGCAGAACCTGTTACAGAAAGCGTTTGAGTATTCATTTTTTGATAAGAAATAACTGCATTAGATAAAATATATGTAGAAATAATTGCCCCTAACGCAATGACGAGTCCGAGAATAATTATCTGATAGTCTTTTACTTCTTTTATATCCTTCATAATAACCTCCTTATGTAAAACTATAAAATATATTATAAAATATTTTTTTATTTTTTGTTAGTATTATTTTATGATAATAAGACAATTTGCACCGATAATATTATTAACCATATCAAACGTATTTATGACCTTTGCATGGTACGGTCACTTGAAGTATAAAAATACCGCACTGTGGGCAGTTATACTAATAAGCTGGGGTATTGCTTTTTTTGAATACTGTTTTCAGGTTCCGGCAAACAGAATAGGGCATGAATTCTATGACGCCGCACATTTAAAAACAATACAGGAGGTTATAACCCTCGTCGTTTTTTGCTTTTTTTCCGTGTTTTATCTTAAAGAAAACTTAAAATGGAATTATATAGTAGGTTTCTTATTTATAATTCTTGCGGTGTTTTTCATATTCAAAAAATGGTAAATTAAATCAAAACATAAATATTACCTGAATGTAATACATCATTTTATTAATAATAATATAATTCTCTATTAATTATATAGAGGGATATTTATGCAAAAGGTAATTACAATATTAACTCCGTTGTTATTATCCCTCTTATACATTAGCGCAGCATCTGCGCATATTTATAGCGAAAAAGAATATCAAAGCCACTGGTGCTATGCGAATAAAGGTAAAACAGAAGTAAGACTTGCCGACAGAACAAGGATAGATTGTCTTACAGATGAATACGCAATAGAATTTGACTTTGCAAACAAATGGGCGGAATCTGTCGGGCAATCGCTTTATTATGCACATTGTACTGGGAAAAATGCCGGAATAGTTTTAATACTGGAAAATCCGAAAAAAGATTTAAAATATTTACAAAGACTAAAATATATTGCAGAGAAACACAACATAAAAATATGGACTATAACACCGCAAGACTTACATATAACTGGCAGATGCGGGCAAAATCAAAATTTCTGAAAACAATAATTGTTAAGAAATCTTTACAAAAAATGAAAAAAATAGGCAATTCTTGAAAGCAGAATGTTTTTATTTATATACGAGGAATTAATTACTAAACACGAGAGGAACACCAACAATGGGTTATGCAATTTTCACAGCAAGAAAATTGATGTTGACCAACCGCATTAACCAAATTAACGCAAGGATGATGCAGTTGAGCCAGCAGCAGCAAACCTTATCCGACAACGCCGGAAGGTTGGAACGTGCGATGGCTAATACACGCACCCTCTTTTCTAATATTGGTAATATGTTCCAGATGGGCTTCAATATGAGGCAGCAGCAAATTAATGCTCAAATTTTTGAAGCAATGAAAAACAATGACGGTCAAATTGACCAAGCAACAATGCAAAGTGCTCTTGCTTCGATGGGAAGTCTGCTAAACGGAGGTGCAAACTTTATGACAACACCTGCCGGCATGTTTATGGCAATGACCAGCCAGACTATGGATGCAATAAATCAAAGCAAAATGCAGCAGATAAAAGATATGGAAAACCAGATAGAACTGGAAATGAAATCTCTGGAAACACAATTGAAGGCAGCTCAAGCCGAATTGAAATCTGTCGAAGAACAAGAAAGCAAAAATATCGAAAATGCCGCACCGAAGTTCGCATAAGAGATGCAAAAAGTTTAAAATTAATCACAAATACACCAAAAATAAAGCCAGATTCAACAAATTTGAATTTGGCTTTTTACTTATTTATCTCAGTCAAAATATTTTTTATTAACGAGTTCATCAGGCATGAACTGTTGTTTATAATCGGGATTGTCGTGAGTATAAACATAACCTTTGCCAAAACCGTATTTTTGAGCATCTTTGTAATGAGAATCTCTTAAATGCATAGGCGGCGGATAATCCAAACCGCTCATAATGTCACCTAACGCAGCATCTACCGCACAAATTGCTTTGTTGGATTTTGGTGCATCGCATATATATGCAACTGCAAGAGCAAGAGGTATTCGCCCCTCGGGAAGTCCCAAAAGCTCGACCGCTTTATAAGCATTTGTTGCAATATTAAACGCATTAGGGTCGGCAAGCCCGACATCCTCGGCAGCACACACTATCATTCGTCTGGCTATAAATCTCGGGTCTTCTCCGCCTGCAATCATTTTAGCAAGCCAGTATATTGCAGCGTTTTTATCGGAGCCTCTCATACTTTTTTGAAAAGCAGACGCCATATCATAATGTTCCTGTCGTGAGTATTTTATTGTTTTTTCCTGTGCAAGACTTTCAAGTATTTCTATGGATAAGGTTCTTTTATTATCTTTGTAATCTGCAGCAAAATATGAATTTTCAACAAGGTTCAAGGCAAGTCTGGCATCACCGCCAGAGTATTTAACAATAAAATCTATCACCTGCTGTTTCAAAATTATTGCCCCGTATTTGTCAGAAAGGTATGTAAAACCTTTATTTACAATTGAGTACATATTGTCCTCATCAATAGGCTGAAGCATTAACACCTGCACACGTGAAATCAAAGCAGGAACAACCTGAAAAGAAGGATTTTCGGTTGTAGAACCTATTAAATACAGGGTACCGTTTTCCAGATACGGCAGCAGAGCATCCTGCTGGGTCTTGCTATATCTGTGTATTTCATCAATAAAAAGAATAGTTTTTTTATTGTAACGTAAATTTTCTTTTGCTTTTTCAACACAATCTTTTATATCTTTAATGCCTGAATTTACAGCACTTATTTCAATAAATTCGCTGTTGGTATTTGAAGCGATAAGCCGTGCAAGCGTTGTTTTGCCGCAGCCCGGCGGACCCCAGAAAATACAGGAAAACAACCTGCCGGAACGCAGCAAATTTATAAATGCTGCGCTGTCACCTACTATCTGATTTTGCCCCAAATATTCGTCAAGTGTTTTCGGACGCAGCAATTCCGCAAGCGGAACCTGTTTATTAGAATTTTCCAGAGAGTCAAATAAATTCATAAACACATGATAAGTTGGAAGGATACTAAAGTCAAAATATGACACAGAGCAAAATTTAGTTATAATAAAATTATGAAAAAGTCTTTTTCAAAACTTTTAATACTTACATTATGCATAATAATATGCAGCGGCTACGGATACAAAGGAACTCTGCCCGATATTAACCTGCAATTTGAATACAAACGCAATTCCGTCGAAGAATCACAGCCTTTTTACCGTACAATAGACGAATTTGACCACCCTGCACAGTTCAAAAATGTTCCAAGGGAAAATCCTGCATACATTGATATAATATTAAAAAAAGACAAATCTTCACCTTATATCAATGATCTTAATGATGTAATACCGCTTCTTGAAAAACTGCAAAAATGCATACAAACAGATGGAAGCATACAAAAATTCAATGCTATTTCAAGCTCTATAATTGACCACGCAGATTACATTGCACAAAAATACTCTGACAGACCTGAACGATATTATATATCTTTTTCAAAACTCCAAAACATTGCAGCACAGGTAAGAAGTGTTGCAACACTAAGGTGCGAAGCACTTGTTTACATAAAATATCTTGCAGCGCAGGGCGAAGGGCAAATATACAGCAAAGACAGCCTGCAGCAACAAATTGACATGCTTGAGCACGAACTTGATATAACGATTAAAATTTTAAAAGATTCAACATAATTCCCGATTAATATAAACCTGTCGGATTCAAAGAATATTAATTCTGTCTAACTTTGTAATGTAAAACAATCTTTAGACAGGGGATTATCATGCGTAAAAATATTTCTGTGCTGGCGGCTATTGCCGCATTCTTGTTACTTAACGCACCGGCAGAAGCTTATAAAGTAAAAACTTTCCAGCCGTTGAGGATAAATCCGCTTTCTGTACCGTACAACCCGTATCAAGCACCAGGACTAAATGAAAGTTATCCCAAAATTACTCAAATAGAGTATGCATTGTTCAAACGAAATTACGAAAAACAAAATATTTATAACCGCTTGTCACGCATAGAAAGAAAGCTTTTTAAAAAAACTTTTAACAAACTTCCTCTGGCAGCAAGAATGGAAAACATTACAAATAATATGGATTCCGGTGTAATGTACAATATTTCAAGCAAAGAACTTTCAAAGCTTGAACGAAAAGTTCTCGGCAGAACGTACGAGGCAGATGATACAGAATCACGAATAACCCGTATGGAAAAAGAAATGCTCGGGGCAATGCAGAGCGGAAACTTAAAAACAAGACTTGAAACAATAAAAACTGCATCCAAGCATTACAATTCGTATCCTGAAATATTACAATCACAAACAATAACCCCGCAAACAATTTATCCGCAGCAATATGGAACAATGCCGATGCAAATGGGATATTATCCGCCTTCGTACGGAAATTGGAACCAAAGTAGGGGCAGAGGTCTTGGCGGTTTTTTAAAAAATATGATAGGTACTGTGTTTAACGGCGGATACGGAACAATGACAGGCTACACTCCGCCTATTTATGACCCGTACAGCCAGTTTGACCCGGGCATGGGATTACGCAACGAATACAACAGCAACACAAGAAGTTACATAAGAAATCGCAACTACGGCAGCGGCTCGAGAATCAGAATTTTAGACTAACTAAAAAAAATTTGCTATAATAACAGAATCAATTAGTTTATTCAGGAGGTTATTATGGCAAAAGAATGCAGTTTCGATGTTGTTTCCGAGTTCGACAAACAAGAGCTTGTTAATGCGGTTGACCAGACTCAAAGAGAATTAACATCAAGATTTGATTTAAAAAATACAAATTCCGATATAAAGCTTGAAGCTGACAAATGTATAACAATAACAACAAGCGATGATATGAAATTAAGAAATATCCTTGACATATTACAAACAAAGCTTGTAAAAAGAAATCTTAATATAAAAATCCTTGATCCACAGCCTGTAGAAAATGCACTCGGGGGCAATGTAAGACAGGTATTTAATCTAAAAAAAGGACTTACAGCTGAACTGGCAAAAAAAATTGTAGCTGATATAAAAAATTCCAAAATCAAAGTTCAGGCTTCAATACAGGGAGATCAGGTCAGAGTTTCAGGCAAAAGTAAAGATGATTTACAAGATGTAATAAAATTACTAAAAAGCAATGAAGACTCTTATGACATACCTTTGCAATTCCAGAATTACAGATAATAAACCATCTATAAATCAGAGGCTTGCAAATAGCTAAATATAATGCTATATTTGAAGGGCTATAGTAATTTTATTGGATTGGGTATGGGTTTTAATAATAAAAATTTATCGGCAAAAGATAGGATTGTTCTTGCTCTTGACACTGACTCAATTGAGGAAGTAGAACGATTGGTAAAACAGCTTAAAGATTATGTAGGGTGTTTTAAAATCGGTCCACAAGTATTTTTGTCGTGCGGGTATGATGCAATTAATTTAATTAAAAATGAAGGTGCACACGTATATTTTGATGCAAAATTTCATGATATACCGTCTACGGTAGCCAAAGCTGCATCAAATCTTGTAAAAAAAGGGGTAACAACCTTCAGTGCACATCTCGCCGGCGGTTCAAAAATGCTTAAAACAATGTCTAAAGTGGCAAGAGAAACAGCAAAAAAATTTAACCAGCCCGAACCGACAATACTCGGTGTAACTTTATTATCCAGTTTTGGACAAAGAACGCTTACCGAAGAATTAAATGTCAGAATGAACATAGACGAGTATGTTTCTCATCTTACTTATTTAGCACAGGAATCACAGATTGACGGAGTTATTGCAAGTGCTTCGGAAGCACGCAAAATAAGAAAAGAATTTTCTGACGAATTTATTATTCTCTGTCCTGCAATACGTCCTACCTGGTCTGTTGTAAACGACCAAATACGTGTTGTTACACCTGCAGATGCAATAAGAGCAGGTGTAGATTACATGGTTGTAGGCAGACCAATTACGGCAGCAGATGATCCTATTGCTGCAGCCAATTTAATTATTGACGAAATTGAAGAAGCATCTAAAATAATAGAAGTATAATAATTTTATTTAACCGGAGGTATTGATGATTATCGGTGTACCCAAAGAAGTAAAAAGATGTGAAAACAGAGTATCATTAATACCGTCATCGGTAAAAACTCTTTGTGACGGCGGCAATGTCGTCTATGTTGAAAAAGGTGCCGGTGAAAAAATAGGTTTCAGTGATGAAATGTACACGCAATGCGGTGCAAAAATTGTTGAAACCCCACAGGAAGTTTACGATAAATCAGAAATTATCGTTAAAGTAAAAGAACTGCAAAAAGAAGAATATGACATGCTCAAGAACGGTCAGACCGTTATAACATATTTTCACCTTGCAGTTGAGCCCGAGCTTGTTGATGTACTGTTAAAAAAGAAAATTACGGCAATCGCCTATGAAACAATAGAGAAAGAAGACGGCTCACTGCCGGTACTTTATCCGATGAGCGAAATCGCCGGCAAAATGTCTGTTCATATAGGCGGAAGATATTTAGGCTGTGATTTTGGCGGTGTAGGCAAACTGCTAGGCGGCGTTCCCGGTGTATATCCTGCAAATGTGTTCATAATAGGTGCCGGTGTTGTGGGGACAAGTGCTGCGAGGGTTGCCTCCGGTCTTGGTGCTAACGTGGTTGTTACGGATATATGCCCCAACAAACTGAAAGAGCTTGACAAGGAATTCAACGGTAAAATAAGCACTGTTATTTGCAACGATTACAATATAGAAAAATTTATAAAAACAGCAGATATTGTAATAGGTGCTGTACTTACTCCGTCTAGAAAACCTCCGGTAATTGTAAAAGATTATATGGTTCAAACTATGAAAAAAGGTTCTGTTATCGTAGATGTATCAATTGACGAAGGCGGAATTTTTGAAACAATTAAAGAACCGGCTTCTCTGGACAATCCGGTATTTAAAAAATACGGAGTTATTCATTACGCAGTACCGAACATTCCAAGCTGTGTTGCGAGAACAGCCACAGTATCATTGAATAATTACACCATGCCGTACATACAAAAGCTTGTTAACAAAGGGTTTATTGCTGCAGTAAAATCAACTCCAGAACTTTACAAAGGGGTAAACACTTTTCAGGGCAAACTTACCAACGAAGATGTTGCCAAAACACTCGGCAAGCCATTTTCTGAGCTATCAATGTTAATCGGTTTTTAGACTTATTTCAACATATAAAATAAAGCTAACATGATAAATTTTAAGAAATTTATCATGTTAAAATTTAATGCTATAATATTAAAAGTTGGAGAATCATCATGAATAATAAACGTTGGTACGACCAGGAGCCCACAATCAGTCTGGCAGTCAGCCTTATAAAAAATTCAAAATACGACACCCAGATAGAGTGTGCAAAGTTTATTAAAGCAAAAGCTCAGGATTACGGAATAATTTTACAAAGCAATTTACTCGGTGCTTTTAATTATGTTTTAAACAGATGGTACGATACGGACGAACAACTTGCCGAAGCTTTCGGATATTTACAAGAAGCTGATGATGAAACCAGAAAACAAATTGCTATAGATATAATCGGATTTCTTGAAAAAGCAGAAACGTTATAAAATGAAATTCAACAGACTTTTATTATTAATCATATTAACTGCTGTAGTAATGCCTTTTTTTACCCAGTCAAGAGCAATGGCAATGAAAATTGGTCTTATAGACGGTGTACAACAGGTTAGTATCGGAACCAGCAAAGATGCACAACTTATCAGCCCGTTGCATAACAAATCTTTTTATAAACTTTCAGCCATGAAAGCTTATCCCTTCAAAGCCTCAGGCAGCACCATATCAATAGAACTGCAAAACCAGTGGTTTAATCTCAATATCAACAGAGTCGTTATAAAACCTAATGACAAAGGCTTTATTTCTACCAAAAGAAGGTGGTACAGAGGCGAATTCATTATCGAAAACAGAAACGGAAAACTTGTGGTAATAAACAATTTACCGTTAGAAGATTACTTATTAGGTGTCGTACCAGCAGAAATGCCTTCCAAATGGTGCTATGAAGCCCTCAAAGCGCAGGCAATTGCAGCGAGAAGCTATGCTATAGCCAACAAAGGCAAACGTGCATCTCATGGCTACGACCTCAAAGACACGCCCGAAGATCAAGCATACGGCGGCGCATCAGCGGAAACAGCACCTACTAACAGTGCGGTTATAGAAACTAAAGGCGAAGTTTTAACTTATAACCAAAAAGTTATCCCCGCATATTACTCAGCCTCTGCCGGCGGACATACAACGAACTCAGGTGCAGTATGGAACAAAGATTTGCCGTTCTTAAAATCAGTACCATCATTTGATGAAGGTATCAAAAAGAACGGGCATGGACTCGGGATGAGCCAGCATGGTGCCAACAGACTTGCTCAAAGCGGCTACAATGCTTATCAAATCTTAACTTATTATTACAATAATGTTAAATTTGGTAAAATTGATCCGGCGTGGGCTTTATAAACTCTCCCCCGAAAACGCTTATCAATACTGGTTTTATACTTTTGCTATACTTGTAAAACTAATCATAAATGTAATATTTGATTATTTTTACATAAAAAGTCTTGCTAAATTAAGGAAAATAGATATAATAGTCTATGTTAACAAAAAGGAGGTTCTTATGAACAAAGAAGAATTAGTAAAAGAAGTTGCAAAAAAAGCAAAAGTTTCTCAAAAAGCTGCTGCTGACGTAATCGCAGCTACTTTAGAAACTGTTACTAAGACTGTATCTAAAGGTCAAAAAGTTACATTGGTTGGTTTCGGTACTTTTGAACCAAGAAAAAGAGCAGCTCGCTCAGGTCGTAACCCTCAAACAGGTGCTACAATCAAAATTGCTGCTAAAACAGTTCCTGCTTTCTCAGCTGGTAAAAAATTCAAAGAAGCTGTTAAGTAGTTTAAAACTTTTGAAAACAGAGTCCTTAGCTTACAGTTAAGGGCTCTGTTTTTTTATTAAAAGACTACAAATAACTAATACACGATTTAAGCGCAGTGACACACTGCACAGCAGCAGAAAAATAACAAAGGCAACAAAATATAAACAATAGCTAAATATCTTTATAATTTTAAAATAACCGGCGGATTTCTAAAAATATAAAAAAAGGAGAATATAAATATTCTCCTTTTTTATTTAAGTTGTTTGCATTAATTAAAATACAATTTTCAACTCCTCATTTGGATTCAAGCTTGAATCATTTGAGTATTTAGGTACAATTAAGTATCTTACTTCGTCAGTAAATTCATAAATTACACCGAATGTACCGCTTACAATCAATTTGCAAAGATCATAAGTACCGATACCCAGAGTAGCTACTGATTTACCGATATTGATGACACCTGCACCCGGATGAAGTGTAAATGTATCAACGAATGCTGTTGATAATTCATCACCGAATTCTTCAAGGCTGTTGCCGGCGACATCAACACCGGAACCTACTGTTCTTACGGCTACACCGACAACTCTACCTGCTGCACTCCATGGTGCACCTAATAATCTTGCTATGATGTTAGGATTTTTCAAAGCATCAACCTGTGCCTGAGAAATTTCTTTCGGGAACTCTGCACATTTGTCACCGTCTTTAATCTTAACAAATTTTACTTTTATATAACCTGGATTTTTTATACCGGGTCTTACAACTTGAACCACTTCACCTTTTACTTTAGAACCGGCTTTAAAGGTTTGTCCATTTATAGTAACATCTGAAGTCGTTTTAGCAGTAAATCTATCGCCTGCGTTGGATGTTCTGGCTGAAAGTCTGTCTAAAATTTTAACATTCAAAACAACCGGGTTGTAGTTTTTAATTGCATCAGGAGCATTTTTGTCTTTTGCAATTGAATTCTTACCTGTCCAGTTTTGTTTTAAAGAGCAGATAAGGTATGCAACCTGTTCTTTAGAAAGATATTCGTCAGAATTTACTTTATCCGGATTCGGGATATCGTTCAATAAATCTGAAGCAACAACTTCTTTTGTAGGAGCGATTGCCCAGCGGGGAATATTGTTGATATCTTTGCCGTTAAATTCAGGAACAATCAAACTTTTGTCTGTAGCAACATCAATAAGCTGTGCTATTGTAGCAAAAACTTCTGCTTTAGTAACAGGCTGATCCGGTCTGAATTTTTTGTCAGGATAACCAATCATAACTCCGCCGTTTAAAGCACCGTAAATCCAGTCTTTTGCCCAGTAATCAGAAGGAATGTCTTTGTATTTTTTAGACACAGAATTGTTTGTTAAACCAAATTCTTCTGAAAGAATAACTGCGAGTTCTGAACGTAAAACAGGCATTTTGGCGTTAAAGTTAGATGATTTTTGTTTCTTTTCCAAAAGATTCATTAAAGCATCAACTCTTGAGCCAACAATAACATTTTCTTTGTTTGTAATGCCCATGTGATTTTTCTTTTTGTAAACTTTTCCGCCGACAATATAAGTTTCTTTAGCAGTGTTCAACTGTTGAGCCTGTGAGCCGAACATTGTCGGGTGTGCGTAAGCTTCCATTTTGTGTGTAGGTTTGTTTTTGTCACACTGTTTTGCACAATCTTTTGCCATTGCACAAGAAGCAGACACCAAAACTACCAGCGTAGAAGCAAGCAAGATTTTAAAATTTTTCATAGACTTCTCCTAACTATACTCATTTTCCTTTTACAGAAAACCACACCTTATTATGCCCTTTTAAGTTAATATCGTCAAGCCCTAAAGAGTAATTTTTATCAAAGATTTTATACAAAAATTTTAAAACAGAGTTTATACTGTTGTATCAATATGAGGAGAAAAAATGTACACAATAGACTGTTCGATAAAAGAGGTTGATAAACTCCGGCTTTTTAATAAAAAACACATATTTAACCTTCCTTCCATTATTAATTCAGTAAAAAGCTACGAACAAAATTTTTATAATACAAATGCAAATTACACAAAGCAAAGCAGCTATCCGCCGTTGAAAGAATTAAAAGATTATGTTGTTTCGCTAACACTAACAACACAAGACAATATAAAAATAAAAATTTGGGATTTAAATCCATTTAACAGTGCAAAGTATGTGATATTTTGCGCTGGTATCGGTCATGAAAAAAGTAATCCTTTATCGCAAAAAGCTTACCTTAACTTAATACACGCAGGTTACGGGGTAATAACCTTGGATTACAGAGGCAGAGGCAAAAGCAGCGGACAGTTTTCCCAATCAGGCGCAAGAATTGATGTGGAAACTGTTTATAAATATTTGCTTAACAAAAACATAGCACCCCAAAATATCGGAATAATAGGACACTCATTGGGCAGTGCTGTAGCAGCAGATTTCAGCACAAAGCATACAACAGGTTTTACCATTCTCATAAACCCTTTTACCAAAGCGGCTGATATGGTAAAAAATATTGCACAAAAAGCAGACATGCCGGAAATTGTAAGAAAAATTATCCGGAATCTGCCGCCATTTTTAATACCGTTACAAAACTCTTTTAATAATGAAAAAGCAATAAAACAAATAAAGGCACCCCTTTGCATTATTCACACCCAAAATGACACAATAATCCCCGTACAGCAGGCAAGAAAACTGTCGGGTATGCGCAGCGGCATTTATTACACAGAACTTTACGGATGTGACCATGAACTAAACGATGAAAAACTTGAGTGTTGTATAAAATTTATAAAAAAATTAATTAAAAACTAAAACCGCAAACATCACTGACAAAAAAAATTATGTTTGTACTTATAAAAAGTATGAACATAAAATTCCAATTGAATGATTTATTAAACTTAGTAAACAGAGCTGAACAAAACGGTCAGCTTAAAGAAGCCGTGTCCTTAATAGAATCCGGAATAAAAAATCTTGCACCTTATGAACAGAACATAGCACAAAACGTAAAAGCTTATTTACAATCCAAACTGCCGCAGACCGCTTCTGAGGTTTCTGCCCGAGCACAGGTAGAACTGTCTTTGCAGCAGAATAAAATAAAAAATCTGTTCTCGAGAATTAACAAAGAAACAATTATTGTTGATATAAAATCAACTCCAGTTGACAGAGGAGAATGGTCAATATTACGGGAAAATCTTGAAAAAAATATGGCTAATTTATTAAATCCCCGTGGCAGAGATTTTTGGGTAGAAAATTTTATAAATGGTAATATTGACGGCATGAGTGGAAAAGATATGGATTTACGTTTTATGATGGGGGCGCAAAGACTGGTTGATTTAGGTATTATCGATAAGTCTACACTTGTTATTGCTCATACCGGTCACAATATACCAATAGCATATCAACTCAGACAAAACAAACATCTCGGCAATGTAAACGGTGTTCTTGAATTTAGCCGTGATTCTTTTCCTTTAATGACTGATAAAGTTAAAGGGATATTAGAATTATTTGCCAAAGGCAAAGCAAAAGCTGCAGGTCTTTCAAGAGAAGATTCACGTATCATAAACGAAAAAATTACACGGTTTAAAAAACACATTTTATCTCCGGATACAGGACAACAGGCACTTCTTGATGAATATTTGAGAGAATTACGGGAATGTAGTGAAAGAATCAACAATCAAAATTTCACATATCCTTCGACATTAAGCCAGATTACGCAGGGAATCGGGACAAAATATCTCGGGCTAGACTTTCACAGAACAGCAAGGCTAGATACAACAAAACTTCCAACAGCATCAGAATTAAGGACTGCAGGCATAAAAAAAGTAGTTTTCCTTGATGAATTACATCCCGAATCTACCTTCAATCTTTTTGAATTGTCAAAAATATATGAACCCATGACTAAAGAAAAAGGAGAAAGAATAGGGGACCTTTTTGATATGTTCCTGTCTAATATGTATCAGGGAAAGATAAAAGAAGGTTTGAGAGCAATTTTTACGCTTGAAAAATTTGTTGCCCCAAAAGATATCAGAGAAAAAATTTTGCAACCTGATTCAAGAACAATTAATGCAGTCAAACAAAAAATTCAAAATTCAAACTTTGGCTATACCCCTCAGCAAATAACAAGAGGCGATTTAATTAAATATATAGAAAATCTACAAAATGATATGCCGGTTTTAATAGAAGGTGTTGATTTATTCAGATTAGAGCATTTTCCGTTTGAGGCTCTTGTTAACAGCAAAAATAAAATACTCGGACTTGAAAAAAATAAATTTGAATATACAGCAGACTTTAGCGATTTAATTCGACTTATAGATAAAATGACGGATTCCTGCCAGAAACAATAAGATTATACCCTATTTTAAGGTTACAAACCATTTTATTTAAGAATAATTGCTCCGTTGTGGTATAATCATACTACCGCTAATTTTGTTACAACGGAGTTTTAATGATAGAACAGATTAACAGCTATATTAACAGGTTAAAAAAAGCCCTGGATAACCTTGACAGAAAAGAAATTGAACAATTTGCACAAATAATAAACCAAGCCAGAGATAAAGGTTCAAATATATTTATTATCGGCAACGGCGGGTCTGCAGCAACTGCCAGCCATTTTTGCTGTGACTTTAATAAAGTCGCAAGCTACGGATATGACAATAAAAAACGTTTTAAATTTATCTGTCTTAGCGACAACATTGCCACAGTTATGTCATATTCAAACGATGTCTGTTATGAGGACATTTTTGTTGAACAGCTGAAAAATTTTGTTCAACCTGAGGACATTCTAATAGCCTTATCAAGCAGCGGTAATTCCAAAAACATTATAAAAGCAATTGAATATGCAAACCAAAATAATATAACAACAATAGGTTTGACAGGCTGCGACGGCGGCAAATTAAAACAGATTGCAAAATTTTCCGTTAATGCTAACATTAATGACAAACAGATTGCAGAAGATATACATCTTGTTTTGTGCCACCTGCTTATGCAGATATCTTGTGCACAAAATTAACAGTTAAAGGGGTTTATATGAATAATGAAATTTTGACCAAATTGTCTTACGGGGTTTATGTAGTAACGGCGAACTGCGGCAATAAACCTGTAGGCTGTGTTGTAAATTGTGTTATGCAAATTACCTGCGATACATTATGCATAAGCGTTAACCATAACAATTTCACAAATGAATGTATTGATATGAGCAAAAAGTTTGCTGTGTCCATACTCGGTGAACACGTTGAGGACAATATTATCCCGACCTTCGGATTCAACTCGGGCAGGGATATAAATAAATTTGAAAAGATAAAAACATTAACAAAAGACGGACTTGAGGTTCTTGAGGATTCTGTCGGTTATATAATCTGTGAGCTTTCAGGAAAGTTTGAAACAGAAACTCACACAGTATTTATAGGCAAAATTCTTGACGGTGATATTATTAACAAAGATGTACCAATGACCTATGACTACTATCACAAAGTAAAAAAAGGCAAAAGTCCTAAAGCCGCACCTACTTATGTAGAAGAAAAATCAGAATCGGATAAAATTGCATACCGCTGCAAAATCTGCGGCTATATTTATGAAGGTGATATCTCGCAAGAGCCTGACACATACGTATGCCCGATATGTAAAAAAGATAAATCTTTCTTTGAAAGAATATAATCAGCAGCTCAATGCTCTATACAGCCAAACCACAAAAAATAGCATAATAAAAATGTATTATAAATAAAAAAGGAGCCTTTTTAAAAAGCTCCTTTTTATTTTAGTTATAAACTATACAGACAGAGTCTTTTCCTTGATTTCATCAAGATATCTGGTTGCAAAACATCCAGCTATTGCACCGTCTGATGCTGCTGTTATGACCTGTCTTAACGGAGTATGTCTTACATCACCTGCTGCATAAACTCCTTTAATCGAAGTCTGCATATATTCATCAGTAATTATAAATCCTGCTTCATCCTGATTTAGCTGTGCATTTACATATTCAACATTAGGTGCAAAACCTATGTAAGGGAATACACCGTCAACATTAAGCTCTGTCAGCTCGTTGGTTTTGACATTTTTAACAACAAAAGACTCAACATTGCCGCTGCCTTTTATTTCAACAGGCACGGTATCAAAAATAAACTCAACTTTATCATTGTTAAAAGCACGCTGCTGAACTATTTTGTCGGCTCTAAGAGTATCTCTGCGATGAATGATATAAACTTTGTTTGCAAATTTTGTCAAATAGCAGCCTTCTTCTACAGCAGCATTGCCGCCGCCGACAACAGCAACGGTTTTATCTTTGTAAAATGCTCCGTCGCACACTGCACAATAGCTCACACCTCTGCCGGCAAACTCTTTTTCTCCTTTAATACCGAGTTTTCTTGCCTGGGCACCTGTTGCTATTATTACTGTCTTTGTTTCAAATACAGCATCATTGGTTTCAATAATCTTTGTATCCGGAATTAAATCGATTTTAACAATCTCCTGCATAGGGTATTTATCAATATTGAACATGTCGGCATGTTCTTCAAATTTTTCCATCATATCGTAGCCGCCGATTTTTCCGAGTGCAGGATAATTTTCAAGTTCAAGATAATTTGAAGGCTGACCGCCAAACATTGATATATCTACAACAGCAGTTTTTGCTTCGCCACGTGCCGCATAAATTGCAGCCGAAAGCCCTGCAGGACCACCGCCTAAAATAACTACTTCGTATTGTAAAACTTTTTTCTCGCTCATTTTTATACTCTCTCAACTGTAAATTAGTAACCGTTTGCTTTTGAATAAAACAGGTCAAGAATATCACTGCCGGTAATTTTTTGTGCACTTATATCGTATATCACTATATCGGTGCTTATTTTTTCCCCGTTTTTAAATTTATCTATAACTATTTTATCAGTTCCATGAAAATTTTCACCACTTAATGTTAAAGTTGGTGTTTCAGTCATTTTGGCATTGTTATCTTCGCTTATATGAGTAAATTTAATTTGGTTTCCCTGAACGTCCTCAACAGTGACGGAAGCTTCCGCTCCCGATACAGGGTTAGATAATGTTATGACGTCACCGTCTTTGGATAAGTTCCAATAGTCAGTTGTTTGTTCGTTAAATATTTTTTTGTTGTTACTGTAAGTCATGACGGATTTTATTTTCCATGTACCGAAAAAACCTTTCGGTACTTTATCACTTAAAGACACTCCGCCTTTTAATACCATGCCTTCCGCATTGACCTGTAATGCAGGAACAATGAATAAAAATATTAACACTATTACCCAAAAATATTTCATAAATTATATATAAGAATCTTTAAAAATTTTTCCATGTTTTTATGTTATTCTTTGATTATGGACAAGATTTTTTCAATCACCGTAAATAGTTTAGAAGAAACAGATATTCTGGCAGGTAAATTTTCAAATGCGATTAGAAAACACGGGGCATTTGTTTGCCTGTACGGAGATATAGGCGCAGGCAAAACCGCCTTTACAAAACTTGTTGCCAAGTATTTAAACGTAAAAGAAAAAGTAACAAGCCCGAGTTTTGTTATTATAAACGAATACCTGTCAGGAGATTTACCGGTTTATCATTTTGACCTGTACAGGCTTGAAAACGAAGGCGTTAAAACAATTATCGACGAACTTACCGAATACTCAAAACCTGATGTGTTAACAATGGTAGAGTGGGCTGAATTTTCCGATTGCGAGCTTCCGTTTGACAGAATCGAAATAAAAATTGAATATATAGACGAAAACAAACGTAAATTCGACTTTTATGCTGTTGGTGACGAATATAAAAAAGCACTGGAAGGACTAAAACAGTGAAAATTCTAACTTTTGATACCAGTTTGGACAAAACCTATGTAACACTATCGGATAACGGAATTTTTTTATCTGACGAAATAATTGAAAACCATAATGAAAAATATCATTCTGCTTTTTTGATTCCGACTATTGTTTCCATATTAAAAAATAACCAAATAACAATGCAGGATATTGATGTTATAGGAACAAATGCCGGACCGGGAAGTTTTACGGGAATAAGAGCATGTGTCACAGTGGCAAGAGTCATGGCACAACAGCTTAATATTCCGCTCGTCGGGGTTAGTTCTCTTGAAATACTTTCTAAAATTTCTCAAAACAACAACAAAACAATAGTTGTATTAGACGCAAGAAAACAACATTTTTACAACGCAATTTATGAAAATTCAAAAGAAATACAGGCTCCGGTACTTATTTCAAATGAAGACCTGCTTAAACTTGACTTCAACAATGCTAATGTAATTGCGGATAAATTTTCGCATGACATATTAAACGAAAATGGCATAAACTCGATTATTTATACTGACACAAACGCTGACTTAGGCAAATATCTTAACAACATCGTATCAGATAAAATATCTAGTGCTGATGAAAATACTTTTTTATGGTCAAAACTAAAACCATTGTATTTACAGGCACCGCCTGTCACAATATCTTCAAAAAACCAACCGTCACAAGCCTAGTATAAATAAACGATTTCAAAATCCAAAGATTATTATTTAATGATAATAAATAATGATAAATTTGGAGATTAGATTAGTATGGATTTTACATCGCTGATAGGCGTATTTTTCGGGATAGTGTGTATCTTAATAGGACAGGCTCTGGAAGGCGGTAATATAGGGCAGCTGTTACAGATTACAGCGGCATTTATCGTATTCGGCGGCACAGGCGGTGCTGTAATTTTAAGTTTTTCGGTAGAAGATTTAAAAACCGCTCTTGTTCTGTTAAAAGACGTTTTCTTCGGTGAAAAAATCAATTTTGACGATTTAATTGCAGAAATTATAAAATTTGCAACAAAAGCAAGACGTGAAGGCGCAATTTCTCTTGAAAAAGAAGCAAGAACAGCCTCTGACAGTCTTATGGTACTGGGGCTTGAAGCTGTTGCAGACGGAACAGACCCTGCGCTTGTAAGGCAAATGATGGAAACGCAGCTGTCATTGCTTGAAGACAAAGTTGCAAGCGGTGCAAAAGTCTGGGAATCAGCCGGCGGTTTTTCACCGACAATCGGTATCATCGGTGCGGTATTAGGTTTGATTCAGGTAATGCAGAACCTCTCTGACCCGTCAAAACTCGGTGCCGGTATTGCGGTTGCTTTCGTTGCAACAGTTTATGGTGTTGGTGCGGCAAACCTTATACTAATTCCGTTTTCAACAAAATTAAAGACAAAATTCAAAAAAGTATTTCTAAAAAAAGAAATGATAATAGAAGGTATTCTTTCGATACAAGCAGGCGAATCTCCTGCGTTAATTGAAAGAAAGCTGCAGGCGTACATACTTGACAGCCACATGAGAGAAGAAGAAAAATAAATATGGCAAGAAAAAAGAAACCAGAAGAACATGAAAATTTAGAGCGTTGGCTCGTTTCTTATGCGGATTTTATGACGCTGCTTTTTGCCACGTTTGTTGTTTTGTATGCGCTTTCTCAAATTAATGTAAACGAATTTAAAAAGGTAGAAGAATCATTAAGAAAAGCCTTTTCTGTTCAGTCAATACTGGACGGCGGCAGCGGTGTAATGTCGTCAGGTCAAAATTTATTTGAACCTAATTCTTCTGCCGATACGGTTATAGATTCCCTTATGATGGAGTTTATAAGCCAGAAATACGAACAGGAATCTTATGAACAAATAAAAAAAGAAATCGATAACATGACAAAAGCCGGTGACTTAAACGGTGTTAATGCAAAAATAGACGAAAGAGGTCTTGTTATTGTAATCTCTGATAAAGATTTGTTATTTGGCTCTGGTTCTGCAGAATTGACACCGCAGGCAAAAAAAATACTCGAAAAAGTCGGCAAACTTATTGTTGAAAAATTTGCAATGCACATAATTAAAGTCGAAGGTCACACTGACAGCATGCCTATTTCAGGCGGCAGATATCCTTCTAACTGGGAATTGTCAACAGCAAGATCATCTTCAATAGTCAGATTTTTAATTGACAGATTTAAAATCATGCCTAACCTGATGGCTGCAATAGGCTATGCAGACACCAGACCCGCAGAAAAAGGCTCTGATGCGTCAACGCTTGCACAAAACAGAAGGGTTGAAATTGTTGTACAAAGAAACCAGTTTAAAAACTTAGACCACTTCCAAAATTCTTATCTAAAAATGGATAAAATGGAACAACAGAGAAGACGTAACGAACAAATAAGAATTATAAAAGAAATCGATAATCAGGAATTGGAATCTCTGGGCGAAGATGTACGCAACAACAATTTGCTCGAGGTTACAGGCACCTCCTTTCTTGAAGAATCAAAAAGACTGGAAGAATTGTCCACACCTAATTAGTTAAAAAAATATTTTTGTTTGTCTTATAATAAATCTCGTCTGGTAATATTCAAAAAGGGATAAATTTATTGCAAAATATAAAACTTACTAGATACATAATAATATCCCTGATTTTGGGCATAATAGTCGGAATTGTATGTCCGAAATTTGCAGTTAAATTATCTCCGTTAGCCATGATGTTTTTAAACATGGTTAAAATGATTATTGCGCCACTGCTTTTTGCAACCCTTGTCATCGGTATTGCCGGTCACGGAGATATTAAAAGCCTCGGTAAAATCGGTATCAAGACGATTATTTATTTTGAAGTGGTAACAATTGCGGCTTTGATAATAGGTTTAGGCGTCGGTCACTTTACACAGCCGGGTGCGGGATTAGACAACGTAACAACAAATGTTTCGTCCTCATATATGGATGCGGTTACGGCAATGGGACATACAACGCATTCCTCATTGCAGGAGCTTGTTATTAATATTTTTCCGTCAAGTGTTGTAAAATCAATGGCGGACGGGAACCTGCTGCAAATAGTTGTTTTCAGCCTGTTTTTTGCGCTTGCCATTTGCGCTGTCGGACAAAAAGCAAAACCAATGATGGATTTATTGAACTCACTGTCCGAGATCATGTTTAAATTTACGGAATACGTCATGTGGTTTGCGCCTATCGGGGTTTTTGCCGCAATAGCCAGCACAATCGGCAGCAGCGGTATCGGAATACTCAAAAATTATGTAAAAATAGTATTTTCACTATATTTTGCATTAATTATCTTTTTAATTGTAATAATCTTATTTGTATGCAAAGTTGTAAAAATACCGGTAAAAGGTCTGATAAGAGTTTTAAAAGATCCTGCACTGCTAGCATTTTCAACAGCAAGCTCAGAAGCTGCATTGCCTAAAGCAATGGAGCAGATGGAACGTTTTGGGGTTCCTAAAAATGTTGTAGGTTTTGTTATGCCGACAGGATACACATTTAATCTTGACGGCAGCACGCTTTATCTTTCCATGGCGGTTTTGTTTGCAACCCAGCTTGTCGGTATAGACCTTTCTTTGCAGCACCAGTTGATAATAATGTTTGCCCTTATGTTCACAAGCAAAGGCGTTGCAGGTGTTCCGAGAGCAGCACTGGTCGTGCTGGCAGGTACCTTATCAAGTTTAAACTATCCGTTAATAGGTGTTGCCATATTGCTAGGTATAGACCAGATTCTGGATATGGGAAGAACCACTGTTAACCTTGTAGGCAACTGCATTGCTACAATTTTTATCGCAAGATGGGAAAACGAATTTGACTACGACAAAATGAATGCCTATCTTGAATCTAAAGACGTTTAATAAAATTTATTATACCCAAAAGCCCTGTTTGTAATTAAAACAGGGCTTTTAATATATGCGTATGAGAGGCTATTTTACAAAATAAGAAGCGTTTAAATTAGCAAAAAGTTTTATAACTCCGCCTTGTATAGGGCTTGAACTTTCCGCAGCTGCATCAGCAGAAGCTGCCATTGACATGTTTTTCGCCAGCATTCTGTATTGAGGCATTGCACTTGAAGTTGAGCAGCTTCCGTTGATATTTTTTATGCCGTTAAGTGTATTACCTGCACTGGAAGCAAGTATGCCGGCTCTTGTGTAGGCTTTTTTTGCAGCAATTGAAAGTAATTCATCGCACTGTTTGTCATAAGACGAAATTGAAAAACTGATGTTATTAATATTTGTAGCTCCTGAGGCTATTGCTTTATCAATCATTTTGCCTGCGTCTTTAATATTCTTTGTATGAACAATCACATTATTTGATACTTCATATTTAATGAGGTTCTGTTTGTTATTTTTATAGGAGTACACAGGTGAAGCGTTAAAGTTTGCAGTTTTCACAAAATCACCGTTCTGTGTGTTAATCATTGAAGAAAGCTCACTATAAACTTTATCAGATATTAATTTATTTTCTTCCGTAGCTTTTTGCAATGATTTTGCATCTTCGGTTTGCACTGCTATATTAATTTCGACAATGTCAGGCGGAAGCTCAGTATTAGCAGAGGTAGAAACAGACACAAATCCTCTTTCGACAGCGTCAGCGCAAGCTTTTAATGTTCCTGATGAAATAAAAGCAGCAGTCATTGCCGCAATAAGTACAGCTGTAAAATATTTTTTCATATTTTCTCCTTCTCAAAAATATACCTACATGATTATAAACGATAAACAATCAAAATTGTTCACTAAAGATTTGTTATATAATATAAAAAAGTTTAATCAATCTAGGGAGAAATATTCTGTGAGCTTTAAAAACGAATGGTGCAAATTAATCAACAGGTTATTTAAAACAGGTTTATATTTAGATGAAGGTAAAAACAACAAGATAACTTTCTTTGGTAATGCTAAAAAATATAAAAGAAAACGAAATTGTTCAGGCTTGTCTGTCAGGATTAAAGGCAACAACAATATAATTAAAGTTGCTAAGAATACAGTGTTTAACAAATGCTCAATATCAATAAATGCTGATAACACAGAGATATTTATAGACGAAAATTCAACTTTAAATTTTGTAAATATACATATAAACGGCGGCAATAATCAAAAAATTTCACTCGGTAAAAATCTTGTAACTGCTTCAGTAAATATACATCTTGATGAAGAAAACGCCTCACTGATTGTAAAAGACAACTGCATATTTTCAAACAGCATTTCTATCTGGGCAACGGACGGACATCCTATTTTTGACAAAGATACAAAACATAGGCTTAACACGATAAAAAGACCAGTAGAAATCGGAGAACACTGCTGGATTGGCGAAGGTGTTAAAATAACCAAAAATGCAAAGCTTCCGCCAAATACCATTGTCGGCATAGACAGTGTAGTAACAAAAGAATTCTGTGAAGAAAACACAATTATTGCCGGCAATCCGGCTAAAGTTATAAAAAGAAATATAATCTGGCACTCTGATTTAAACCACAAATTTAACGCAGAAAACCGGCTGATTGATTAACAAAACATATTGTTATGATTTATTACATTTATGCGTAATAACTTTGAATACATAGTATTTTATATTACACTTGTTCTACAAGTTACTTTTATAAAAATTGTGTGGTATGAAAAAATTATTTCTGTTTATTTTAACAATTTGTATTTTAAATACAAATTATGCAGCTTTAGCCCTGAATAGCACTCAGGAGTCAATAGCAACTGATTCTAAGCAAATTAGTTCCGATAAATCTAAGCAAACTGAAATCTCTTATGATGCTGCCCCTAAATGGGAAGAATATGTTGCACCAAAATATCGCAATCCACGCACAGACTTTAGCAGAGCCGGCTCTATCACAGAGCTTTCAATCGGCGGAGTTTTAACGGCATTAATTATAACAGCACCTGTCGGGATACCAATGGTAATACACGGTACAACCAGAGTTAAAATGGTATCTTATGCAAATCGAAAAAAAATTTTTGATGAAAAAATTGCAGAAGCTAATTTAATTGAAGACCCGCAGGAACGTGCCAAGGCTTATGAAAAAATTTTAAAAAGATGTCACCTAAAAGAATCAACAAAAGAACACTATGCACGCAAGGAAGCTAAAAAGCAGGCACGCAAAGAAGAAACACGCTAAATTTTTTAAAATGCTGAAAAATAAATAAAACAAGAAGGGCTTTTGAAAAATCAAAAGCCCTTCTAATAAATTAGTTATGAAAGCTTACTTAATATTTGAATAAGTCCATGCATCCATATTCGGAGCTTCTTTTTGAGAAGGATCAACCGTCATATCGGAAGCGTTTGTATTCAAACCGCCTTCTTTCGGACTTTCGTGAGCGATAGGTTTATAGATTCTGTTAAAGTATTCTATAACCATTCTGTCAGAGTTGAAGTAAGCTTCTGATGTTCTGATTGCCTGACGCATCATTCTAGCCCATTCCATTTTGTTATCATAGTATGTAGGAATGATTTGATTTTCGATGATATCCATAATGCAATCGTGGTCTTTCCAGTGTCTTTCTTCCCACGGAATATCGTCATCAAGACCCGGATACTCAACAGTATAACCGTTAATGCCCGGGAATGTGCCTTCTACAGCCCAGCCGTCATAGATAGAAAGGTGTAATGCACCGTTTGCGTTAGCAGACATGCCGGAAGTACCAGAAGCTTCAAGCGGTCTGATAGGTGTATTTAACCAAACATCTGTAGCTCTTTTTAATTTAGCACTTAAATCGAGTTCATAACCTGCAAGTACTGCAACGTTTTTAATGTTGTAGGATTTGTGTAAAATGTTGTTGAACATTTCACGTCCGTTAGCATCATCCGGATGGAATTTACCTGCAAAGATTAATTGAACTTTGTCAGCGTTTAACAGTTTTAAGATTCTGTCCATATCCATAAAGATAAGCCATGCACGTTTGTAATCGGCAAATCTTCTTGCCCAGGTAATTGTTAAAACGTTAGGATCAAATCTTTTACCAGTAGCATTAGCAATAAAGCTAAATACCTCTTTTTTCATTTCAATCTTAGCATCTAACAATTCCTGCAGAGATTTAGCGTTAGCCATTCTCGGATCTTGCCAGTAATGAAGGTTAACAGCGTTAGTAATAGCTCTAATCGGGCATCTGCCTTCAACCCAGTTCCACATTTTGTTAGAAACAAGACCGTGAAGCTGAGATACAGCGTTGGCAATACGGCTCATTCTTAATGCTGCAACTGTTAATGAGAAGTGTTCGCCGCCGAGTTCAATAGCTCTTTCTCTTGAGCAGCCTGCAAAGAAGCCGCCTTCCATAAGTGTATCAACCCAGTGAACTTCGTTACCTGCAGCAACAGGTGTGTGTGTAGTAAATACAACCTGTCTTTTTGTTTTTTCAAGGTCGCCGTTGTTCTGTCTTAACAATTCAAATGCTGCCGGCAGAGCATGACCTTCATTCATGTGAACGCATTCAAAATCATATTTGATTTGCTGCAACAGTCTGACACCGCCTACACCGAGTACAACTTCCTGAGCGATTCTGATTTTTTCGTTTCCATCATAAAGTTTGTGAGAAATTGAACGTGCCCATTCAGAGTTTCCGTCAACATCGGTTGTTAACAGATAAACAGGGCATGAGCCGAATAAATCAGGGTCAACACGGAAAGCTTTAACGATAACTTTTTCACCGAAGATATCGAGTGTAACCTGAGCATCAACTTCCTGTAAGAAGTCATAATGTTTTCTTATATAAGCAACTTCTACATTGCCTTCTTCGTTAATTCTCTGGTTGTAATAGCCGAAGGACCACAACATTGTGACTCCGACCATAGGCAGCTGCAAATAACCTGCTGAAAGCATGTGTGAGCCGGCTAAGAAGCCTAAACCGCCTGAATATGTGCTCAATGATTGGTCTAATGCAATTTCCATTGAGAAATATGCTACTTTAGGTAATCCCATTGATTCTCCTTTTTCATCACTAATCTACCTTGTGCACCACGTGCAGTTTAATTTATATCAACAACATAGCATAAATGCAATAAAAAAGTTAATTTTGTTTACAACCGCACTCAAACGCTTTAATTTCAACAGGAAAAGTCGAACAGCTATCGACTCTGTAAACCCAAAAATTTATGGGCTTATCTAAATTTACACTCTCCATTGTTTCAAAAAAAGCAGAGACATCTTCGACCTTTTTTCCGTTAACCTTGAGGATTCTGTCACCGGGTTCAAGACCTGCGTTCATAGCAGGCGTATAATCGAGCACATCGACAATTTTTACCTTACCTTTATAATCTTCCACAAACAGACCAAGCGGCGATGAGGCTTCAATCTCATGTCTTATCGACATTCTTTCATCAAGAAAATTTTTAACCGCACTAAAATTTATGTTTAAAATCAGGCATACTACAAGTAATATGCCTGTAAAAAGTCTTATATACTGCATAAAATTCTATAAATTAAACTACTAATTTAGAAAAATCCGCAATTTTATCAAATTTTCTTTTTAAAGAATAAAGAAGATTGAGTCTGTTTTGTTTAACTTTTTCGTCTTTATCCATTACTAGAACTTTTTCAAAAAAGTCGTCAATTGTGTTTACTGTTTTTGATAACTCTGCAAAAATTTCTTTATAATTTAATTTATCAATATTTATTAACGCACTACAATCCCACAACTGTTTTTCCTGCGGGCAGTTAAATAAAGCCTCATCGGGCAATTGTTCAGATTTATAGTCTTTAACTATTCTTATTATTCTGTTTGCAGCTTCATTTAGTTTTGCAAACTCAGGTGTCTTTATTTTGTCTGATATAAATTCAACTCTGTCAGCAAAATCTTTCAAGTCTGAAAGAGAATTTCCGCCTGCAATACATGCTTCAACGACATCATGCCGGTATTTTTCTGTATAATAAATACTCAATCTCTGTTCAAAGAAAGTTTTTACATCATTATATAAAGCGGTTTTATCTGCAATTTCAACCGGCATTAAATCAATAGACTTATTTATAAGTTCTAACAAATCAATATTTAATGCTTTTTGAATAACTGTCTTGATAATACCGAGCGTTGCTCTCCTTACCCCGAGAGGGTCGGCAGAGCCTGTCGGTTTTTTGCCTTCGGCAAACACGGCAACAATAGTATCTATTTTATCTGCAATACCTACAAGCTGCCCTTCAATTCCTGTGGCAAGTTCAGAATCAGCACCCAGCGGGTAATAGTGTTCTTTAATCCCCTGTACAACTTCTTTTTTCTCACCTGCATTAAATGCGTAATCAGAACCTATAAATCCTTGCAGTTCAGTAAATTCAAAAACAAGGCTTGTTACAAGGTCGGCTTTGCACAAAAGCGCAGTCCTTTTTACTGAATCTACAGGTGCATTTGTCTTTTGGGCTAGGTACTCGGAAAGCGTTACAATACGCTGAGTCTTGTCATAAACAGAGCCCATTCCTTTTTGGAAAGTGATACCTTTTAATTTTTCAACATAGCTTTCAAAAGGAACTTTAGTATCTTCATTAAAGAAGAAAATAGCGTCGTCTAATCTTGCTACAACAACTCTTTCATTGCCTGCTTTAATATTTTCAAAGTTCGTGCCGATGTAGTTTGTTATTGTAATAAAGCTGTTTAAGAGTTTTCCGTCTTTATACAACGGGAAGTATCGCTGATGCACTGCCATAACTGTTACTGTAACTTTTTCCGGAATACTCAGATATTTTTCGTCAAAACCGCAAATAACAGGCACCGGCCATTCGCAAATATTTGTAACTTCTTCAAGCAGGTCATCATCAAAATAAACTTCAGCACCGATTTTTTTTGCCTCGGCTTTAGCCGATTCAACGATACAATCTTTTCTCTTTTTAGAATCTACAATAACATTGTTTTCATAAAGAGCCTGTTCATACGAATCTGGATTTTTAATTTCTACCTTATCAGATTTAAACCTGTGACCTCTGGAGAATCTTGTTGATTCAACATCTGCAATTTTTATTTTAAGTTCTTCATTATTTAATAAAGAAACCACCCATCTTATCGGACGCTGAAATTTTACCTCAAGGTCTGCCCAACGCATAAAATAAGGTCCCTGCATTTTTAAAACAATTTTTTCAACGTTTTCTTGCAGAATATCTTTAATGTCTTTACCTTTTTGCTCTATTTTAGCCCATACATAATTATCTTCTTTGTATAAAGCAGACACATCAACGCCGTTTTTCCTTGCAAAACCTTCGCCGGCTTTGGTAAGATTTCCGTTTGCATCGTATGCAATGTTCAAAATAGGACCTTTAACAGTTTTAACCGTATCAGGTTGTTTTTCTTCAAAACCTTCAATAATTAAGGTAAGACGTCTTGGGGTAGAAAAATATTTTATATCAGAAAATTTTATTTGATTTTCATTTAATAATTTTTCAAAAGCTGTTTTAAGCTGTAAAATACCGCAGCTTACAAATTTATAAGGTAATTCTTCCGTTCCTATTTCCAGTAAATATTTATTCATACAATTTACAAACCTCTGTTGATTATAATTAAGTACGATAATTATAATACAAACACACTAATATTAAATACGGAATTTTAAAACGAAAAGATTTTCAGCAGCAGTAATATTTATTATGTGACGGATTTTGAACCGAAATAAAATAGTACCCCCAAAAATATTTTATTGTAGTTCAAATTTTTAACCAAAATCCTACTTATTTACAGAATTTTCTAACATAGTATATTTGGCAGCAACGCCCAGACCAAGACCCGCTATAATATAAGTCGATAAGGCAAGCAGATAATTTTTCTTTAATATATTTAATCCTGCCGGATTATTTAAAACTTTTTTAGCTGCTTTAACCCCTCTAAAAGAAGCCAAGCCTTCCTCTATAATTGTCGGCAAGAATGCGGCAAAACCCAGAATACCTGCATTGCGTTCAATAAATGATTTTTTCCCGTCATTTTTATCGGACAACAAAGCATTTGCAAATAATAATGCGGCTGGAGCGTTGTGTGCATAGCGTCTTGTGTTTTGCAAAAATTTCGTAATAACATTTTTTGAATTGATTGCATGCCCGAGTTCGTGCAGAATCAAAGAAGGTTTGTTAGATGGTGCAACAGCAAGTTTTAGCTCGTCAGTAAAGAAAGCATTTTTTCCACGTGCTACTTCTTCAAGCTGATTACCAAGGTTGTAATACTTAGAGTATGCGTATTTATTAGAATCATTTATATATCCGACGTGCACATCCAGATTATTTTTTCTGACCATTTCATCGGCTACACGATGAACATTTTCTGCAGAGGTAAACTCTTTGCCTGCTGCAAGTTTATTAGAAAACCAGTTAGAAGCTTTTTTCAAGCCGAGTGAAACCGCTTCGAGCACACCTGCCATGACAACTGTTTTAGCTGCAGTGTCTGCATTATTCACAGATGGTTGTTCATAATATCCGTAAGCAGTATTGTATGCAGGTTGACTATGGGTATTCAGCCAGTATTTTTGCTGATTGTAATCAACAGTATATGGATTATTTACAAAATTGTTTGAACTTATAGGAAACATACTTACTACTTACCTTCATTAATTATAAAACATGACATACAAAAAATTTGCTATTTAATAAAAAGTTAAACACATTTTGTAAAGAAAACTGCAGACAAAAAATAATATCCCCGCTTGTTAAAAATTTAGCGAGGATATCTTCGGTTGTGTTTGCATAATACAAAATTATTTTAGAAAGCCTTGAGTTTCGCTATAAATATATGCCCTTATATCTGAAATCGAAGTCGCATCTGCTGCTAATGAAGTAAAATCTAAACCTGAATAATAAGCATCAAGTTTTGAGGCTAACTGAGGATATTGAGCTTTTAGACTCGCAATATACGATTGTGCGGTTGTTCTTGCCGTGTCTTCTGTTATTTGAGATGAAGCTGTATTTTCTAAAGTTTGATTTTGTTGATTGTTATATGAGTACAAGCCATCTTCTTGAGCTTCCTTTTTTTTCTTTTCTTCTTCACTCAATTGGCTTGCACCCGTTGATTGTACGCCAGATGCAGAATATGAACTGATAGAATTAACCATTTCTTTTCTCCTTTATATATAAATTATATTAATTCTATTATAACAATCTGCCGGGGGGGATTCATAACTCTAAAGAGCCTGATTAAAATTGTATTTTTTATTTTTTATAATAATATTAAAATATGAGTCAAGATTT
>CALUSA010000009.1 GCA_944323275.1 Candidatus Gastranaerophilales bacterium | reverse complement strand
AGAGGTAAAGGTGCTAACACCGTAATGATGGTTGCTTACTTCAAAGTATCAGGTATCATTCCTTTTGAACAAGCTTTAGAAGGTATGAGAGAAATGACTAAGAAAACCTTCAAGAAAAAAGGCGACGATGTTGTTAATATGAACCTTGCTTTGATTGACGCAGCAGTTGATGCCTGCGAAGAAGTTGTTGTACCTGCTTCATTAAACGGAGTAGAAGCAGCAGCTCCTGTTAAATTCATCTCTGATGACGCAAGCGATTTTGCTAAGAAAATCATTGAACCTTCAATGAGACAAAAAGGCGACGACATCCCTGTATCAGCTATGTCAGTTGACGGTGTAATCCCGACAGGTACTTCCTGCCTTGAAAAACGTGCAATCGCACCGCGTGTTCCTCACTGGAATTCAGAAGCTTGTATCCAGTGCGGTATCTGTGCTTCTGCTTGTCCGCACGCTGCAATCAGAACTAAACTTGTTGAAAAAGAAAATCTCGGCAATGCTCCGGAATCTTTCAACACAGTTGAAGCTAAACCTAACCTCAACGGCGAACACTTCAAAGTTCAGGTTTACTGCAAAGATTGTACAGGTTGCGGTGTTTGCGTAGATCAGTGCCCTGCAAATAAGAACCCTGAAAAACAGGCTCTTACCTGGTCTTCTGTAGAAGCTGAAGAAGCAGCAGGCGAATGCGTAAACGAAAAATTCTTTGACGAATTACCTGACAACGTAATGGGCAAAAACACTACCAAAACTATCAAAGGTGCAATGCTCAGAAAACCGTTGTTTGAATTCTCAGGTGCTTGCGCAGGCTGCGGAGAAACACCTTACGTTAAACTCGTTTCTCAATTGTTCGGTGAAAATGCTATCGTTGCTAACGCAACAGGTTGTTCTTCAATCTACTCAGGTACTTTCCCGACAATTCCTTACACAACAACCAAAGAAGGCAGAGGTCCGGCTTGGGCTAACTCACTGTTTGAAGACAACGCTGAATTTGGCTTTGGTATGAGATTGGCAGTTGACCAGAACAGAGATACTTTAAAAACTTATGTTGAAAAAGTTCTCGAAAACGAAAAAACTCCTGCTGACCTTAAAGAAGCTTTAACAGAAGCAATGTCACACTGGGATAACTCAAAAACAGAAGAAGCAGTTGCTGCTCAAAACAAAGTAAAAGCAGTTCTGGCTAAGTACGCTGATGTACCATGCCCTGACATGGCTAAAGTAAGAGAATTACAAGATTACTTTACAGACAAATCAGTATGGATTATAGGCGGCGACGGCTGGGCTAACGATATCGGATACGGCGGTATTGACCATGTTCTTGCTCAAAACAAAAACGTTAATATCCTCGTTCTCGATACAGAGGTTTACTCTAACACTGGCGGTCAGGCTTCCAAGTCTACACCGACAGGTGCTGTTGCAAAATTTGCTACAGGCGGTAAACCGACTTACAAGAAAAACATGGGCTTGATGAGCATGTCTTACGGTTACGTATATGTTGCATCAGTTGCTCTCGGTGCTGACAGAGCACAAACTCTTAAAGCATTCCAGGAAGCTGAAGCATACAACGGACCTTCTATCATCTTTGCTTATGCACCTTGTATCGCTCACGGTATTGATATGAGCAAAACACAGACAGAACAAAAACGTGCTGTCGAAGCAGGCTACTATCCGTTATACAGATACAACCCTGAAAACGAACAGCCGTTCAGCTGGGATGCCAAAGAGCCTAAAGGAAACTATCAAGAGTTCATCAGAAGTGAAGGACGTTACAAACAATTGATGAAAACTAACCCTGAACACGCTGAAGCTCTTTATACTCAGGCTGAATCCGATGCAGCTAAGAGAATGGCTGTATTCAAATCAGTCGGTGAGTTGTTGAAGTAATCAACTAAAAACTTCATAAAACTAAAACAGGTACCTGACATTGCACAGGTGCCTGTTTTTTATTGTAAAAAATGCATATAGTCTGTTCCTATTTTTGCATTAATCTATCAAAATTCCTTTGGTACCAATCGGTACAACAATTGCAAAACCAAGCTTGTCCTTTTTAACTTCATAACCTTTTGGCAGTGTTCGTGTACCTGATTGTAAATTAAAAATATCACTTGTAATATAATAATTTCCAAGCTCATCTTTAGCAATAACCGTACCTTCAGGCATTTTTTTGGTTTTGTTGATTTCTTTAATTTGTTTATCTGTTAACAGGCTTGTTTCTGCTTGAAGAAAATTTATATCTTTATTGTTTTTAACAGTATCAGATATTGTTTTGGTTTTATTTCTTAAAAATATTGATTTTTGGTCCACCGGTACGATTTTCATAAATCCAAATAAATCTTTTCTGATTTCATATCCAGAAGGAATTTGTCTTGTACCTTTTTTTAGTCCAAGCCTGTCATTTTCAAGTTCATATCCGCCGTCAGAAGTTTTTACAATAATTGTACCCTCAGGGACAACACCGGATTTGTTCATGTTCTCAATCTGTTTATCCGTCAATAATCCGGTCGCAGTCTGTAGAAAGCCTACATCATTTTTTATTGTATCTTTTTTATTTATTTCTGCTTCGTTTTTATTATTTTTTTTCAAAAATATTCCTTTGGAGCCATCTTCAACAATTTCGATAAAGCCGAATATGTCTTTTTGTACGGTATAACCCTCAGGTAAAACAGTTGTACCTGTTTCTGTACCCGTTATGTTATTAACCAGTTCGTAATGCCAACCGCCTGTTTCTACAATTCTGGTTTGCATATTCCCCTGAGAATCAGTATAAGTTTCTGTTGTTGTTTCATTAATCTTTTGAAAGACAGTGTTTTTAGGTGCCTGACGAGTTTCATTTATCCTTTCGATATCCTCATCACTTAACCTGTTAGCTGCAACATCCAACCAACCTACTTCAAAAACCTTGCGATTATCTTGAACACAAGATGTAACGACAGTACCGACAGGAATCATTGCTATTGCAACCGGTAAAACTTTTATTGCGGGCGTTACGCTACGGTTAGTTTCTTTTTGTGACGTTTTAGTCCTTTTTCTTGAAGTAAAACTGATATTGTTGATTACATTGATAGAATGAATAGCCATAATCTCTCCATTTAGTCCTGTACAATGATTGAAAAAACAGACAATAAATGTTTTGCTAATTACCCAAAATTTGATTATGATTTTTTACATATCTTATTAAATAAGGTCTAATAAGTTTTAATATATAGTTTTAGCAAAGGAAAGAGCTAAATCCTTTCGCCGTGACTGACCTTACATTAATATAATATTTATAAACTATCCTGAAAAATCAAGAGAAGAAGTGCCCTCTTTTGGAATCAAGTGTTATTTTGTCAAAAGAATACAGTCTGGCAGGTCTTTTAGAGCCGGATTTTGTATATTCATCCAACTCTTTTAATATGGATAGCGACAGGAATTTCTTTCTGAAATTACGTTTGTCGAGCTTTTTCATAAGAATCATTTCATAAGCTTTTTGCAATTCCGTCAGCGTGAATTTTTGCGGCAAAAGCTGAAAAGCTATCGGACAGAATTCAAGGCGTTCACGTGTGCGTTTAAGTGAATATTCTATAATTTCTTTGTGGTCAAAAGCCAGAGCCGGAAGACTGTTAACCGGATGCCATTTTACCTCTGTAATCTCAGTATTTTCTTCAAAAGATAAAACTATGTCATCAGAGCGTATAAGAGCAAAATATGCGCACGTAATTACACGTGCTGCAGGGTGACGCAGAGGATCACCAAAGGTGTATAGCTGTTCGAGATAAATATTTTGAACGTTTGTTTTTTCTTTCAAAATACGTAAAGCAGCTTCGTCAATGGTTTCCGATATGCGAATATACCCGCCCGGCAGTGCCCATTTGCCTTTAAAAGGTTCATTAGCACGTTTTACCAGCAATACTTTGAGTTTGTCGTCTTTAATAGTAAAAATAACTACGTCGGTTGTGACCTCGTGCGTTTTTGTTTCTTTAAACATACGTCCTCAGCTAATTTATATCCATATTAATTATTTTATAATAAAAAAAGCATTTTGTAATTTTTTGATAAATCTTTACAAAATGCTTTTTGTTATAATTTAATTTTTTAAATAGCACCTGTTAATGTAACGATAGGCAGACTTTCAAGAGATGTTTTTCTTATAACATTTGCCTCTCTGTCTATTGTTAAAGGTCCTTTGTAAACACCGTTTTGCTTGTATTTCAAAATAGCCGGATCAGGGTTAATTTTTTGCATGTTGTATTCATTCATAATACCGCTGACAAAACGTTTTGTTTCTGCAAAAGGCGGTACACCTTTGTACTTACTTACGTTTCCGGGACCTGCATTATACGCAGCCAGTGCAAGTTCCATGGAGCCGAATTTTTGATACATCATTTTGTAATACATTAATCCGCCACGAATGTTATCACTTAACTGGTACGGATTGTAGCCCAATCTTCTGGCGGTTGAAGGCATTAACTGAAAAACGCCTACTGCACCGAAGGAGCTTCTTTTTTCATGAACAAATCCTGATTCCATTTTAGCAATGCTCAGACCGATAGCAGGATCTACTCCCATTTCCAGAGAGTGTTTAACAATGTAGTCTTTGACCGTTGCCTTTGACGTTGCTGCTTGTGTGTATTGCGGATTTGCTAAAATGCAGGAGATGAGTAGTAAGGTTAGTGTTAGTAACTTTCTAATCAAATTTTAATCCTCTGTCTTGTAAATCGAAACGGGGTAAAAGCTTTAAATCAGCGGGCTCAATATTTTCGGCTTATTTTATCCGGATAATTCCTCAATATTTTTAGAACTATTCTGATTCCTCTCCGAAATCTAACGGGAGCCCTCCCCGGAAACAGGTGTTTCAAATCTGATTGCTTTGACATTCACAACAGGTTTAAAAAACCAGCTTCTTGTTTATATTACTTCATAAAGATAAAAAGTCAAGTCCTGTAAGCATTTACCCCCTGTATTGCTAATTATTACTGCTTTTTAAAGGCATTATTATTTTATATAAAGAATAAGTTTTTTTAATTAGATGACCGAATACAGGTTTGTGATAATATAAATATGAGGGAGATTTGAATGCCAAGAAAAAAATGTATAGAAATAGTTCTGGATGTTGAAACAACAGGACTTGATTATAAAAAAGAAAGAATGATTGAATTTGCGGCTGTCAGACTGGAAAACGGGGTTATAAAAGACAGTTATGAAACCTTAATTAATCCACAGCAGCATATAAGAAAATCGAGCATGGCTGTACATGGAATTACAGAGGAAATGGTTGCCGATAAGCCGACAGAAGAAGAAGTCATGCCCAAAATTCTTGAATTTATCGGGAATTATCCTATAGTCGCACATAATGCTATATTTGACTATAATTTCATTAACGAGGCTTCAAAAAGACTTTACGGCAAACCTATAGAAAATCAAAGAATTGATTCCCAATTTTTATTTAAAGAAGTTTATCCGGAGTTTGAATCTCACGGTCTTGAAAATTTGATGAACAAATTTGGGGTAGAATTTGACACAAGACATCGTGCAATGGCAGACACAATCGGTCTTGCACAGGCTTACCCGAAATTGAAAAAACTATATGAGAAAAAATATGACTGGCAGATGAAGCAAATCGACAACATTGAGTATCTGTTTGAAAGATATTTAAGGATTCAGCAGGCAGTACAGACAATGCAGTCTGAACTGCAGGATTTAAAGTCTATCTTCAAGCTGTATTTTGATGAAGGAGGCAAACCTGTAGAATCCATGACCGGCGAAACTCTTGTATATCAGTCTAAACAGTCATATTCTTATGATTTTGTACAAATTAAAGATATATTAGATGATATAGGTGCTCTGCCTAAAGCAGTTAAACTCAATAACGGCTTTGTGGACAGACTTGTTAACGGACACAGCCTGGATGAAGAAACAAGAGAAAAAATAAAAGCGGCAAGGTTTGATTTTTCTGAAACAAGAAATATCCAGATTATAAAACCGGACAAACATAATTAGTGATTCAGCAATATATCAAACAGGTATAAACATATAAAGGGATTGAATTGTGCATAGAACAGAATCATACAAAAATTATATAAAATCTGTTCTGATTTTTCATTACAAAATGTCGGTTTTAAAATAACTAAATATTAAAATGCACTGAAAATGATTGTACTGTTTCCGGTTATTACGGTCATTGGCAGATTATATTAAGCTTTATTAAATTTAAAATGAACTTTTTTGTGGCTGCCTCGTTATAGATAATGTAAGGATAAAAAAATCTCTTACCCTCGTTAGACACAAAGATACTTTACTTAATATCACCATACAATACCCGAAAAATAAACACTCATAATATTTTTCAAGACCTCCGGACTAAAAAAAGGAGGTTTTTTTTTGAGTTTGCAGGGTGAAATTTTATTCAAGACAATAAAAATACTATATGAGATTCTGTAAATCTTTTATGTATGCTTCTATGTTTATTTTCAGTGTTTCATAACCGGAGTAGTCATTACTTAAGGTCATTTTTTTATTGGAAGAAATTAATATAACATTTGTTATATCAATGACCCTTACATCAATATCAAAAAATGCTTTATAGTATATTCTGTCAGATTCATTACCCTTAAAAATCAATGTATTTTTGAAAAATGAATGGTACAGCTCCAGAATAGAACGCAAAAATGTGTTGTCTTTATGGGTAAAATCAGCACTGGAACACATGTTTGATACAAATATTCCTTCAGGTGTTAAAGATTTGTTTATCAGCTTTAAATATTCATTACTCAAAAATCTTTCATCAATGCCGTCATCCGTTGCAGTATCAACAACAATCAAATCATATTTCTTTTTATTTTCTCTGAGGTAAACAATTCCGTCTTGCAGAATATAGTTAATTTTGTCGGATTTTTTAAAGTTAAAATATTTTTCTGCAATGTCAAAAATATTTTCTTCAATATCTACAACATCAATTGAAGCAATATTTTCAAAAAGTTTCTCCCAGTCATTTACAATTTTACCTGTACCAAAACCTATAAGTAGTATATTTTTTACATCCGGATTGATAAGATATGGAATCGTAAAATAATTAATATAAGGCAAATTTCCTTTATAAACAGGCGTGTCTATAAAGCCTGCCTGATAAGTATCTTTGTAATGTAAAAACCGCCCTATCTCATTTTGCACAACACTGATATTATGAAAATCCGACTGTTTTTCATAGAGAACAGTGTCGTGAAAAACCTTATTATTTATGATATCAAGCAGCTTTTCATCAGGTTCGTGTATGGCAAGATATTCAGGTATAATAATCATAGTTTTTATTGTATCATGGGTATAAGAAAGATTGCGCAATGAACAATTATTTTTTAAGAGCTAAATTATTTAAAACCAAAAAAAGACTCGGACAAAATTTTCTTATTGATGAAACTATTATAAATAGGATTGTTGAAGAAATTTCTGCTGATGATATAATTCTGGAAATCGGTCCCGGTGCAGGTTTTGTCACGGAAAATATAGTAAAAAAAGCAAAAAAAGTTTATGCTGTTGAACTGGATGAAGATGCTGTTGAGGCGTTATCCTATATAAACAAAGATAATTTTAAACTGGTACATAATGATATTTTAAAAGTTAATTTAAAAGATTTAGAAGACACAACATTTAAAGTCGTTGCAAATATACCGTATTATATTACAAGCCCCATACTGGCTCATCTGTTAGGCGAAATCGATGAACTCGAAAATGAAAATCGTAAAAGAATCTCGGAAATAATACTCATGGTTCAATGGGAAGTTGCTCAAAGGCTTGTTGCTAACGAACATTCACCATCTAAACAATACGGTCTTTTATCCATACTTGCACAGTTTAACGCTGATGTTGAAATAATACAAAAAGTCGGCAGGCGTTCTTTTTATCCTTCGCCTAAAGTTGATTCCGCACTTGTCAGAATCAAAATTAATTCTAAACCCAGAGTTGCCGTAAGCGACTATACGTTTCTAAAACGGGTCATAAAATCCTGTTTTGGAGCAAGAAGAAAGAATATAAAAAATTCGCTTATAAACGGCGGTTTTGACAAAGAAACTGTTATAAAAACGCTTGAACAACTCGGCATAACCGAAAATATCAGAGGTGAAACTTTTTCAATAGAAGAATTTGCAAAACTTGCAGAAGAATTGAAAAAAAACAAATAGGAATTTATGCAAAATGAAAACAATAAAGCTTGCAGCACCTGCAAAAATCAATTTGACACTGGAAGTCCTAGACCAAAGACCTGACGGCTATCATAATATCAAAAGCATTATGCAGGCAATAAGTCTTTATGATTTTTTAACAATAAAAGTCAGAGATGCTGACAAAAACCTGATTTGCCTTGACGGCAGCAGCGATAAAATTCCTTATGATGAAAAAAATCTTGTTTATAAAGCTGCAGATAAGTTTTTGTCTAAAGCAAAATTAAACAACAAAAAAATTGATATCTATATAGAAAAAAATATACCTGTAGAAGCAGGTCTTGCCGGCGGAAGTACTGATGCCGCAGCAACTTTTTTCGGTTTAAACCTGATATTTGACAATGTTCTGCTCAAAAAAGATATAGAAGAATTATGCGCCTCTTTAGGTTCGGATTTAAATTTTTGCCTTCACGGCGGTACGGCTGTATGCAGCAGCAGAGGAGAGATTATTAAAAAAATACCGGATTTAAAAAGTTTTGTAACCTTAATTAAACCGCTGGGCTATGGTATTTCAGCCAAAGAAGCGTATTCCAAATTTGAAAACAAAAATATAACGCACGAGGTTTGCTATACAGATATGATGGTTAAAAATTTTAATAAAAAATTTTTGTATAACAGTCTTGAAAAGGCTGTTTTATCTGATTATCCTGAGCTTGAAGAAATAAAGTCAAAGCTGCCTGATTCTTTAATGAGCGGTTCAGGACCAACTTATTTTATTCTGCAAAGATATTGTTCTGTTGATTTTAACAGGGATAAATTCTGCGTAATAGAAGATTTAAAATTTGTGCCTGATGGAGTAAAAATATTAACAAATGTAAATAATTGATAAAAATCTATTAAGTTTGTATGAAAAAATCCGATAACTAATTTGGAAGTCATAATCTTTCAAAAAAACAGGGAACGATTAACAAACAAATGTCGTCAGTCAAAATAATAAGTCGTAAACAAAGGAGATTTTTCATGCAGGTAAACAGATGTAGTTTCGGGTTACAAGAAGCATTAAAGTCAGCAACTAATTTTAATACCGCAAGAAGCGAAACACTTTTTGAGGCTGGTTTATATGGAAATAACGGTGAAAATGGCGAAGAAATTGATTTTTCAACATTAAATCTTGAAGATTTAAATATTACGGAAGATCAAATCGCTGCATTGTTCTCAATGTTTCAGGATGAAATAATTGCAATTTTCGGCAACAATTTGCCGTTTATGCAGCCTCCTAAAAATAATGACCCGAACAACAAAAACAATGCAGGTGAACCGGCAAATGAAAACTCCCCTGTTGATGGAGCAAATGATTCTCCACAGGGTGCAGGTCAACCCACAGTTACATATACGGCTTAATATTACCTGATTTTATTTTATATAAAAAAACCCGCTATAATAAGCGGGTTTTGTGTTGAGTTTTTCTTTTTAATTACATAGAATATGTAATTAATGCTTTTACTGAACGTGCAGTATCTTTGATATCCTGCTTTTGTTCTTCATTGTTCATAGTTTCTTCCAAAATTTTTAAAATTTCGGTTTTGTCGTTTAATGAGAGTATTTCATTGATAGAACTCATAGCAACTCTTGCGCTTAAGTCATTGATACCTTTTCCGCTTTTTGCGACAACAATTTTTAAAGCTTCAGGTGTATTTTTTTTAATAAGTGCGTGAGCTGTTTTTTCTCTGATTTCATCAATTTCGGAATTTGTTCCGATTTCTTCAAGTACAGTTATAGATTTAGGGTCTTCGTGTCTTGAAAGAGCTTCGATAATATTGTCAATTTTATTTATTGTTTTCATTCTTCACCCTACGCTTTCGCCATTTCTAATTTGTAATCTGCTTCGCATGTTTTTAACATAGACGATAGGTCATCCACAGGCTGTTTCAGCAGATTGTTCACACTATACTGGTTGTTGAATTTTGAAGAAATAGAATCAGCCAGTGTTCTGAAATCAAGTGTTATTTCAGTATTTTTAGCTTTTTCCCAGGAGCTTGTGATAGTGTCTTTAACCTGTCTGCCGAAAGAAATAATAGAGTTAATTCTTGAACGGAAGGCTTCGTTGAATGAATTTATACCGCCAACAAAGGCACTTGCCACCATTTTAGACTTGCCGCTGACAGCAGCAAACGGATTTGTTGTAGAATTGTTTGATTCTTTTGCTTTTGAAGATTCAAAAACATCTGATGTTAATACGTTACCTTTGAAATTGATACCAAAGGGATTTGAATGTACTTCCTGTCTTTCTTCTTTAGAAAGAGGCTTGTTGAATAGTGAAAAATTTGTGTTGGTGATTTTCATCTTTTACTTTGCCTTCCTTATTTTAATGATACTCATAACTCGTTTTTATTTTCTCTCCCAAAAACAACCGACGGCTGTTTTTGTTCAGCATAATATTCCTTAGCACGAAATTTTCTCGAACAAATCAGAATACTTTATTAAATTACCATTATAAGGAAGCTACATAATCATCCTTATGGAGGATTTATAGACGTTACGTGTACAACTTTAGTATAAATTATCCAGCACTCAAACCGGCACACAGACTTACAGACTGGGCTGTCAGCCCTTTAGCATCTTCAGATGATAAATATTTTACAAACTTAGCAATCTCATACGGCTGGAGGAATCTTTTCTGAGGTATCATATCTATTTCTTCCTGATAACTAAAATCGCTCTGCTGCACTGCAGCTTCAGCAAGTTCTGTCTGCACCCATCCCGGGTTAACAGTATTTACCGTTATATTATACTCAGCAAGTTCCAGCCCGAGAGCTTTAGTTAAGCCGGTAAAAGACGATTTAGTCATCGAATACAATGAGGCATTTGCTTCTCCGACAATTCCGCTAATAGAACCTATGTTTATAATCCTGCCCCATTTTTTTTCTTTCATATATTTTACAGCATATTGGCTCAGCAAATACGGTACTTTTATATTAAGGTTAATAAGCCTGTCAATATCCCTTTCCAAAGTTTTTTCCAACGGGGAATATACATATTCTCCAGCATTGTTAACAAGAATATCAAGACTGCCGGCTTTTTCAATAATATAATCTACGAGTTGTCTGCAGACTCCATCTTGAGTCAAGTCAACAGCCAGATAACCTGTGGCATTAATTTGCTCAGCAGTATTTCTTAAAAGCTCGCTATTTCTTGCACATATAAAAACATTGTATCCGTCGTTGCAAAACTCCTGAGCAATGACCTTGCCTATACCTTTAGAAGCTCCTGTTACAAGAACGGTTTTATTTTTTTTCGTCGGATTTTTCATAATTGTATTCAGTTAAAATTTGTACAATTGACTCCATAATTAAAGAAATAATTTCTTTTCTTTGTTCATCGTTCAAATTTTTTATTATCTCAATTGCCGAGTGCAACGAAAGGTTTTTGTCATACCAGCGTTTGTATTCCGTAATTTTATTTTCATTAAGCAGAGAAATTTCACCGTCGGGATTTGTTTTTATTTCTGACAGAATAATTTGAATCAAATCCTGTGCGACTTCATCTCTCACGTCTTCATTTAATGACTCAAGAAAAGACATAAGGCTGCTTAAATCCGGATCTTTATCATACCAGCGTACATATTTCATTTATTTTACCCGATAATATAAATAAAAAACATTTATAAAATAGCATATTTTTTTTTAGCAGTAAAGTTAAAACTGTTTGATTTTAGTATTAGAGAGCAAATTGTGTTATAATTTTTATCACAAACAGTTAAGCGGAGTCGAGTATGCCAAATTACGCAATAGGAATAGATTTAGGCGGAACAAAGATTTTAACCGGTCTTGTTAATAAAGGCAGCGGTGAGGTCCTTTTTTCAATAAAACAAAAAACCGGCAAAGAAAAAGATGCGGAATCTATTGTTGAAAAAATAAAATTATCGGTAAACGAACTTTTGGATAATTCTCATTTTGACATAGCTCAGATTGATTCAATTGGCATCGGTGCTCCGGGACAGGTTGACAGAGATAGAGGTATTTTAATTTCCGCTCCTAATCTTAACTGCGAAAATTTAAACCTTAAAGCTATTTTTGAAAGAGAATTTTATGTTCCTGTATTTTTAGGCAATGATGTTGAAATAGCTACTCTCGGAGAAATGAAATTCGGAGCAGGCAAAGGATGTAATGATTTTGTTTGTATCTTTGTCGGTACGGGGATAGGTTCTGGCATTGTTCAAAACGGACATGTTCGCAGCGGTGCAACAGGCACTGCCGGTGAAATCGGGCATATTATTGTTGATGCAGGCGGACGACCCTGCGGATGCGGTTCTAACGGATGTTTAGAAGCTTATGCTTCCCGCAGTGCAATCGAAGCAAGAATAATGGGAGCACTAAAAAAAGGAAGGGCTTCTGTTATTACTGAATATATGCGTGACGATAAAGCAATAAGTTCTAAAATGATAAGAAAATCACTTGAACACAAAGACGAGCTCATTACCCAAATTTTATTTGAAGCGTCTGATTATTTGTCTAACGGGCTTGCAACAATAATTAACTTTTATAACCCTGAATTGATTGTACTCGGCGGCGGCTTGATAGAAGCTGTTGACGAGTTCTACGAAAGAACCATAACAAAAGCTAAAACCAAAGCTCTGCCTGTACCTGCATCTAAAATCAAATTTAAAAAAGCAAAATTAGGCGATTTTTCAGGTGTTGTAGGTGCCTGCTTCTTAGAAGAAGTTCAAAAAGAAAAAAACACAAGCAAAATACTGCAGGATTAAACCTGAAAAAACTGATATGATTTCTTACGCTCAAGCATAAAAAAATACCGGACAAAATCCGGTATTTTTTATTTATTATTGTTTTTATACTTCAACATATTCTCTTAAACGTTTGCTTCTGTTAGGATGTCTGAGTTTTCTTAAAGCCTTTGCTTCGATTTGTCTGATACGTTCACGAGTAACACCAAAGAGTTGTCCCACTTCTTCAAGTGTTCTTTGACGACCGTCATCCATACCGAAACGTAATCTCAAAACATCTCTTTCACGAGGAGAAAGTCCGCTTAAAACTTCTGCAAGATCTTCTCTTAAAAGTTCATGAGCAACTGTTTTAACAGGAGCATCAGCATCTTTGTCTTCAATAAAATCACCGAGTCTGGAATCTTCTTCTTTGCCGATAGGTGTTTCTAAAGACAACGGTTCTTGCGCAACTTTAATTATTTCTCTTAATTTTGAGATAGAAATATTCATTTCCTGCGCAAGTTCGTCCTCGGTCGGTTTTCTTGAAAGCTCCTGAGCCAATTTTCTGGTAACTTTTTTTAGTTTGTTAATTGTTTCTACCATGTGAACAGGGATACGTATTGTACGAGCCTGATCGGCAATTGCTCTTGTAATAGCCTGACGAATCCACCATGTAGCATAAGTAGAGAATTTATAACCTCTTTCATGGTCAAATTTTTCAGCTGCACGGATAAGCCCGAGGTTACCTTCCTGAATAAGGTCTAAGAACAGCATGCCTCTGCCTACATATTTTTTTGCGATAGAAACAACAAGCCTTAAGTTAGCCTGCACTAATTTTCTTTTTGCAATTGCACCGACATTTCCGCCTTGAATAATTTTCCTTGCAAGGTCGATTTCTTCTTCTGCCGTTAAAAGTTTTATACGACCTATTTCTCTTAAATACATTCTTACAGGGTCATCAAGAGAAATACCTCTGGGGACTGCTATTTGCTGTTCGTCATCACCATCTAAATCATCATCTTCAGATGACTGCATATAAATTTCGTCTGCGGCTACTGAGCCTGATTTACCGATGATAACATCGATACTGTCTGTTGTAATAGTTTCCGGTTCGCTAAATAAATCATCACCTGCAGTATCATCATCTTGAAGTTCATCTTCATCGATTATACTGACGAGTGATTTGTCTGACATTCTTTTTCTGCTCATTAATTGTCTCCAGTTCTTAGCTTGTTTTTATTTTTTAAAAGCTCTTTTAATTGAATCTGTTTTTCAATTGCTTTTATATCGTCGTCGTTAACCTCTTTGTACTGGTATCTTAACTGGTTTTGGACTTCCTTTTCTTTAAAAGCATTAATAGTTTCAATATTTTCACTAATAGCTGTTTTAAAATCATTAGCCGACAAATCTTTAAAACTGTCGGATAAGTATATCAAATCTGTAATTATATCTTTGACTTCATAGTCCTCGGCAAATTCTGCATACAGGGTTTCTGTTAATTCTTTAACATTATTTATCCGTTGAACCAATTTGTCAATTGTATTTTTTACAATTATTAATGTTTCATTCGTAAAGTCTACATCTTTTAAAATAGTATTTAGTGTTTGAAGACTATATGTACTTTCATTTACTAAATACATCGACAATAAATTTTTTTGCGCTTTTTCGGATATATTTAAAGATTTCTTTACAATTGGGGCAAGTTGTGTCTGCGGCTTTGGTTTTGAGGTATAAGTGTTACTTAAACCATTATTCAAATATCTTTTTATTTCCTGATACAGACTTTTTTCATTTATTTCAAGCCTGTTAGAAATTATTTTTAAATATTCACCTCTTACTATATCATTGTTTATTTCCGCCAGATATGGCATTACATCTTTAACTATACTGCTTTTTTCCGTCGGCGACATGCCTGTTGTGTATTCTTTAAGTACGCTTTCAATTTGAAAATCCACAAGCAGCGGAGCTTTTTTTAATACCTGTTGATAAGCCTCTGCACCGTTTTCTCTTATAAATTCATCAGGGTCTTTACCTTGAGGCGGAACAACTACTCTTAATTCGCATGCATATCTGTTTTTGTTTTCGGATAAGGAAGAAAAACTTTCATCAAACTGTTTTATGTTTCCAAGACCGGCAAAAGCTTCTCTTATAACCTGAGCACCTCTTTTTGCCGCATTCTGACCTGCTTTGTCAGTGTCAAAAGCCAGATAAATTCGTCCGGATGGCGTATAACGTGAAATCATTTTGACATGGCTGTCGGTTAAGGCAGTTCCGCATGCGCCAACTGCGTTTTTGACCCCGTTTACCTGTGCAGAGATTACATCAAAATATCCTTCCATGATAACGACAGAATCATTTTCTTTTATAGCCTCTTTGGCATGGTACAAACCGTATAAAATATGGCTTTTGTTATACACAAGCGTATCAGGAGAGTTAAGATATTTTGGATTCTGTCCTGATTCAATGGCACGTGCACCGAAAGCTACAATGTTGCCTTTTTCGTCAAAAATCGGAATTGTTATTCTGTTGCGGAATCTGTCGACATAAGCGGTATTGTTTTCTCTTTTAATTATAAGTCCTGCTTTTTCCAGAATATCTTCTTTATATTTACCCTTTAGATGCTGCTGCAATGCATCATAAGAATTAGGAGCAAAACCCAGCATATAAGTTTCTATATTTTCTTCCGTAATACTTCTGCCGGCAATATAGGTGTATGCAGCGGTGTTTTTATCGGAAAGAAGATTCTTTTTAAAAAATTCCGCTGTGTCTTTCATACAGGAATAAATCTGTTCTTTTATATCTTTATTATCTTTAGTTTTTTCAAAAGATGACGGAAGCTCTATTCCTAAAATTTCAGCCTGTTCTTTTACAACCTCGTGGAAAGACTGATTGTTTATTTTCATCAAAAAGCTGAGAACATCACCGCCTTCGCCGCAGCCAAAACACTTATAAATTTGTTTTGCGGGACTTACGCTGAAAGACGGAGTTTTTTCATTATGAAACGGGCAGCAGCCCCAGTAATTGCCTCCCTGCTTTTTGAGGATAACATATTTGGAAATGACGTCGACAATATCCAGCCTGTCTTTTATTTGGGTTACAACATCTTGATAGGTAACAGTATTCATATTAATAAAATTATATCACAGTAATATTTATATAATTTGTATTATATACAAATAAAAAATTGTGATTAAGCTCCTGATAAGTTTATCAGGAGCTTTCTTAATCCGTTTTTTCTTCCTAGCAGAATGTGCCAAACATTGTGGCAAGACCTTTTCGACAGATAAAGGCGCAGTTTGAAACTATTTTTTTTAATATGGAAATAATTTGTTCCATATTATAATAATACCCATTTTTTTAATTTTTAAACATTAATTGGGCTATTTGTTGCAAAAACTTTACGTGCTTCTTCTCTGTCATCAAAGTGTATTGTTTTATCTTTAAGAATTTGATAATCTTCATGCCCTTTTCCTGCAAGAACAACCACATCATTTTCCTTAGCAATATTTTTAAGCATTGATATAGCCGTTTTTCTGTCAGGTTCTACATATACTGTTTGAGTGTTTACTGTTTTTATTCCTGCAAGAATATCTGAGATAATAAGCTGCGGGTCTTCACTTCTGGGATTATCAGAGGTTACAACAACTATATCAGCTGATTCCTGTGCAATTTTCCCCATTTTAGGACGTTTTGTAGCATCTCTGTCACCTCCGCAGCCAAACATACAAATGAGATTACTGTCTTTTGGAGTAAGCTCTCTGGCTGCTTTTAACACATTTAAAAGCCCGTCGGGTGTATGTGCATAATCGACAATAACAAGCGGCTGCTTATTGACTATTTCAAACCGACCGTCAACGCTTTTGGTTTCCTCGAGTGCTTTTATGCAGATATCAGCACAAAAACCTGCTGCTATACCGGCACACAATGCCGCCAATGCGTTATACACACTGAACATGCCATTCATTTGCAAGTTTATTTTTTTAACAGTTCCGTTAATCCTGCAATCAAATTTTGCACCGTGAATTGAAAACTCTATGTTAGAAGCCATGATATCCGCTTCATTTTTTATTCCGTATGAATAAATAGTTACACCGTCAGGTACAACATTTTTAAAACGCTCGGCATAATCGTCATCATTATTTATAACAGCAAAACCGCCTGCTTTTAAACTCTTAAACAAAAGAGCTTTAGCTTCAAAATAATTGTTCATTGTTATGTGATAGTCCAAATGATCTTGCGTAAGGTTTGTAAACACGGCACCGTTAAAATCACAGCAGCCGACACGATTTTGTTCCAGAGCGTGTGAACTTACTTCCATTGCAACATAATCAATATTATTATCGCACATCATTTTTAATGTTTTTTGAAGCTCCGGAGCCTGCGGGGTTGTATGTTTTGCATCGTGATAAGTATCATTTCCCGACATTTTATATCCGAGTGTACCAATCAAGGAACATTTATGTTTTGCATCCTCGATAATTCTCTGTATCAGATGTGTTACGGTAGTTTTCCCGTTTGTTCCGGTAACACCTATAAGGTTTATTTTTTTAGACGGATATTCATAAAACGCAGCGGCAAGGTCGGCAATTTGATGTCTTGTTGATTCTACAATCACCTGAGGTACAGCAAGCTCAAGCTGTTTTTCACAAAACAATGCACTTGCGCCGTTATCTACTGCCATTTTTGCATAATCATGTCCGTCTGAATTTTCACCTTTAAGACAAACAAAAATTTCTCCTTTTTGAATTGTTTTTGAGTTATATGAAACGCCGGTAATATCAGTTTCCCGGTTATTTATAATCTCTTTTATTTTTATGTTTTTTATAAGTTCACTTAGTTTCATAATAAGATTTCCTCATCGGTATTAAATAATTTAAGAATTTTGTTTTTTATCATTTTTAACAGGCAGTCCTTTGTTTGAATCAGTTTGTTTTTTTTTTACTGTCTTTTTAACAGTCTTAGGTTGAGGCGGTGTTTTATCAGGAGTTATATTTAATATTCTTGCAGTTTGCAGAGCAACTTCTCTAAATACAGGTGCAGCAACGGTACTTCCCCACAGGTTGATTCCTTCAGGCGAGTCTATTACAACATATATTTCTATTTGAGGATTCGTAGCCGGAAAATATCCTATTATAGAGGTAACAAGTTTGCCTGAATATCCTTTTTCTCCTGTCATTGTTTTTTTGGCAGTACCTGTTTTGGCAGCTACATGATAAAAGTCTAAATTAGCAGGTGATTTTGAACGACCAATGCTGCCGGCAAGAAGTTTAGTTACCGTTTGCGCAGTTTCAGGTTTTATAGTCTGAATATGTTTGACTTTAACCGCTTCTTCTTCAGGAGAATATTTTATAACGTGCGGAGTAACTCTTACGCCGTTGTTTGCCAGAGCAGATATGGCAGATACCATTTGTATTGCAGTAACAGAAACACCATAGCCGTAACCGATAGAAGCATGTGTTGATTTATACCATTCTGACGGTTGGGGCAAAAGTCCTTTTGATTCTCCAGGAAGGTCAATACCTGTTTTTTCGCCGATACCGAATTTCTTAAGCACATTATAATGTTCACTTTTTGTCATAGACAAAGCTGCTTTTACACTGCCGACGTTGCTTGAATGCTCAAAAAGTGAGTACAAATCGATATTTCCGGGATACGGATGCTGGTTATAGTCATAATTTGCAATAGTCCAGCCGTCAATTTCGATTTTACCGGTATCAAGAATTTTTGAATCTTCCTTAAGTCTTCCGTTTTCAATTGCAGAGGAGATTGTAAGAGTTTTAAAGGTTGAACCCGGTTCAAAAACATCACTCAAAGTCCAGTTTGTCAACTGGGTCAGAGTTGCCTTACTGATATCATTGGGGTTGTAGCTCGGGTAAACAGCATATCCCAAAATCTCACCGTTTCTCGGGTTCATTACAATCACTGTACCTCTAAGGGCTTTTTTCTCCTTTATGATTTTGTTTAATTCAACTTCGCAAATATGTTGAATTGCAGAATCTATAGTTAAAGTTATAGATTTTCCCTTTAACGGTGAAGTAGTGGCTTCCGGATCTGTGTCCACCTCATAAATAATATCTCCCTTGCGGGTTAATTCCAGATCAACATTTTGTTCCACTTTTTCGAGTTTATCTTTTGCAGTGTATTCCACACCTGCGGAAACATCTGCGTTCGGATTGTAATATCCCAGAACATGAGCAGCCATTGTCCCCTGCGGATAAACACGTTTATTCCTTTTATCAAGGCTTATTTCTCTAAGCCCCAATTTACGGATTTTTTGTTCAATACTTCTTGGAACGTCTTTTTTGATTGCAATAACTTTTTCATCTTTTGCAAGAGTTTTTGCCAATTTATTTTTATTCATATTTAATATAGGCGCAAGCATTGCAGCAAGTTCATTTGGCGTGTGGTCATAATCATCCTGAATGGCAAAAATATCGTATGACGTCTGATCAGATGCCAATTTTATACCGTTACGGTCAAAAATTGCACCACGCATAACAAAAGTCTTGGCGGTTCTCTGACGCTTTGCCTGTTCACGATAGTCTTTTATATCAACCACCATTATCAAAAAAAGATAAACTATTATAACAAAGCTTATTGCTATACTTAGTATTTGCCAGCAGATAAGCTTTTTATCAAATTCTTTGAACTTCTCTTTATCGCTTTTATAATTCCGTCCCATATTAATAATTATACTATATCCAATGTTTTGTGAGCGTTAATTTATGTAAAAAAGACTCCGTTTTTTGATTTTAATTTTACGGAGTCTTCTGGTTTTGGTTAAAATGGTTTAAGATTTAGTTAAGAACAGAAAATTAACCTCTGATACCTAATGTTTTGATTAAATCTCTGAATTTTTGTAAATCTTGTTTTTTAACATAAGCTAAAAGTCTTTTTCTTTGACCAACCATCATCAAAAGACCTCTCCTGCCTTGAAAATCTTTTTTGTTGGATTTAAGGTGTTCGGTTAATTCGGCAATTTTTTGTGTTAAAAGTGCTATTTGAACTTCTGCAGAGCCGGAGTCTTTAGCATCTTTACCGAATTTTTTGATGATTTGTGCTTTTTCTTCTTTTGCTAAATTTATTGCCATTTTTTTGTTCCTTTATCTATTTTAATCAGTTTAAGTTGGTGGCGTAAACTAAATAAAATACATTATTTGTTTCTAAATCATAGCATTTAAAACCCTCACGTCAAGCACAAAACTTGAAATATTTATATATATAACCATTAATGTTAACAATTGTAACGAAAAGAACAAAAACTGAAATTAGATACTTTTTATATACTTTATATATATGTAAGTAAAGTAAATAAAAAACAAACAAATAGTAAAAGTAAGTAGAAAATGTAAAGTAAGTAAAGTATTATAAACGAGGTTACTATATGGCTTTGTGTCCTAACAATGCAATAGATAAAAAGCTTGCAAAAATGTATGCGGAAAAAATGACCGTGAATCTGGAAAATCGTTCCACTCTTGATCCGGAAGATTTCTGGAAGACGATGCAGATGATAGCAGTCACAAATAAAGCAATGATGCATATAAAATAAAATTAATCTACAACGTACCTTATGTGTACAAATATTGGAGATTTATGGAGTTTTCCCTATTAGTCTAGTTTTGCCTGAGATTTAACTCAGGTTTTTTTTTGCCATTTTTAGATACATAGTTTATTTATCCGTAATAAAAAACTTGTTTTATTTATATGGGACTATTATAAAAATTTTAAAATATTAATTTTTTGTTTATTTTTTAATTATTTAAAAAAAACGGTGTTATAAAAGAGTTATAACAGATAAGCTTAATAATTAATATTACAAAGGAGAGATAAAAACTATGGCAAAAACAATTGGTATTGACTTGGGTACTACGAACTCCGTTGTAGCAGTTATGGAAGGCGGCAAGCCAACCGTTATCGCTAACGCAGAGGGTTCAAGAACCACCCCGTCAATTGTGGGATTTTCAAAAACAGGTGAAAAACTTGTAGGTCAGTTAGCAAAACGTCAGGCAATCTTAAACCCTGACAAAACTATTATTTCTATCAAAAGAGAAATGGGTACTGACTATAAAAAGAATATAGACGGTAAAGATTACACTCCGCAGGAAATTTCTGCAATGATTTTAAGAAAACTTGCAGATGATGCATCAGCATATCTGGGAGAAAAAGTTACTTCCGCAGTAATTACGGTTCCTGCATATTTTAACGACGCTCAAAGACAGGCTACAAAAGATGCAGGTCGTATCGCAGGTCTTGATGTTTTACGTATCGTAAACGAACCTACAGCTGCTGCTCTTGCTTACGGACTTGAAAAAGAAAAAAATGAAAAAGTTCTTGTATTCGACTTAGGCGGCGGTACTTTCGATGTATCTATCCTTGAAATTGCAGAAGGTGTCCACGAAGTTCTTTCTACATCAGGTGATACACACTTAGGCGGTGACGATTTTGACCAGAAAATTATGGACTGGTTAATTGATGAGTTCAAAAAACAGGAAGGCATAGACCTCAGAAACGACAAACAGGCTATGCAGCGTTTAAAAGAAGCTGCTGAAAAAGCTAAATGCGAATTGTCCTCTGTTGTCGAAACAAACATAAACCTTCCGTTTATCACAGCTGATGCTAACGGTCCAAAACATTTGGATATGCAGTTAACAAGAGCAAAATTTGAAGAATTGTCACATGATTTGCTCGAAAGATGTAAAAAACCTGTTGCAGATGCTTTACAGGAAGCAGGACTAGCAAAAGGTGATATTGATGAAGTAGTATTAGTCGGCGGTTCAACACGTATCCCTGCCGTACAGGCTCTTGTTAAAGAATACACAGGTAAAGAACCTAACCAATCTGTTAACCCTGATGAAGTAGTTGCAGTTGGTGCTGCTATTCAGGCCGGTGTACTTGCAGGTGAAGTAAAACACATTGTATTGCTGGATGTTACACCGTTAACACTCGGTATTGAAACTTTAGGCGGCGTAATGACTCCTCTTGTTCCGAGAAATACAACTATACCTACAACTAAATCGGAAGTCTTCTCTACTGCAGAAAACAACCAGACAGCTGTAGATGTTCATGTACTGCAGGGTGAAAGACCTATGGCTAAAGATAACAAATCTTTAGGTATGTTCAGATTAGACGGCATTCCGCCGGCAATGAGAGGTTTGCCGCAAATCGAAGTTAAATTCGATATAGACGCAAACGGCATTGTTAATGTTTCAGCAAGAGATAAAGCTACTAATAAAGAACAAAAAATTACTATCACTAATTCTTCTAACCTTTCCGAAGCTGATATCGAAAGAATGGTTAAAGAAGCTGAAGCTAATGCTGCAGAAGATAAAAAACATAAAGAAGAAGCTGAAATCAGAAACAATGCTAACAGCTTGATTGCTTCCGCAGAAAGAATTGTTAAAGACTTTGAAGGTAAGATATCTGATGCCGACAAATCTAAACTTGAAGAACAGAGAAAAGCTCTCGAAGAAGCTTTGAAGGCAAACAAACCTGCAGAAGAAATTAAAAAAATGTCAGAAGACTTGCAGCAGACAATGTACGGTATATCACAAGCCGCATATTCTCAAGTTCAGCAGGAATCTCAAGCTGCAGGTGCTGATAACAATGCTTCCGGCAGCACATCAGATTCTTCAAGCTCAAACTCTGACGATGATGTAATCGATGCTGAATATACAAAAGAGTAATTAATTTCACTTACCCTAATAATACAAAAGCCCTTAGTTAAAAAACTAAGGGCTTTTACTATTCAATAAAAAACAGTAAATAACTGCTATAAACGACAAAATATATTTCCCGCAATAAAGACACCCCATTATATGAGAATTTATATTACCGTCAACACTACCTTCCTGGTGAAATAAAAATATGATAAAATCAAACCGGTAACTGTCATCACAAGCAGAGTTATGCCGATTTCTTCATTTATATCTACCTGTATCTGTCATAAAAGGAGGCTTCGGGGCGTGCTGAATTTGACAGAACAATTTCTCGATATTCATTTTTGTCTATATCAACACCCATATTTTTTATTTTTATTTCGGGGCATTTTTTCTTTTTTACAAAGTCATTTTTATTTTCCATAATACAATTTTAACACAAATAAAAATGCCGCCAGGGGTAGTTGGCGGCAAAGTTTTCATCATGGAGAAAAGGAGTGGAAGAGAAAGTATAAAGAGAATTGGCTACATATTAATAATACCCAAATTTTTATACAAATAACATATATTTTGTATATATTTTACATAAATTTACATTTATTTTTATAAAAACAATCACGACACCTGTACTATTTAAAAGCAAAAAATTTTATGCTATTATGAATCAGAATAAGCTATTAAACAGATATTTTATTTGGTTAAACCGATGCTGCAGAATTACGAGCATTTGAATAAAAATCTGTAGGTTGGTTATATGCAAAAATCTGTTATTTACGTAAATTTCCCCGATGAAAAATTAACAAAGGAGCAAGTTAGCGCAAAACTGTTGCCGTTATACGAAACAGCTAAAAAAAGTAATTTAAAAATTGTTAACCACTATTTTGAAAAAATAAACTCAACCGAGGCTTTTTTGGATATGCTTAAAGCCCTAAAAAATGATGATTCTTTAAATAATGTCATTATGGACACAAATGATATAATCTTAAACGAAAACTTGTTTATGCAGCTTTTAGAACTAAAAAGAAATATTTATATTGTAGGTGAAAAAACTACAAATGTTATAACACCTGATTTTCCGCCAAATAGTTAAAAGACCTCAAGATAAATTGAAATTATACCGTTTAACAGTGCTGACTCGTCTTTTTCAAGATAAGGGATGCCTGTTATTTTTTGATATTTAAAATTATTTTTAACAACACGTTCATTGTCATTTTTGTTGTGTATAATTTTGGGCGTCTGTATAGGAGTTATTTCCACATAATAAGCACTCCCCTGATAATAAGGGTCAGAAACAAGTAATTGCCCCTGTTCATTGATGTCGATTACATTTACATAGTGTCCGTATTGCCTTTGATAAGTTGCTGCCTCTGTTTTATAGACACCGATATTCACGATAACAGATTTACCGTTTTGCAATTCTTGTTTTATATCAAGCGGGCTTTGAGTTTTAAATTTTTTATCAACAGGTCTTATTCCGTCGTATTTTATTGTCACAATACGCTTGTTTTGTCTAAAATATTTTTCTATAGCTTTGCAAAGCTTGTTTGCTTTAGTGCCTTTTGTAGTCGTTTTTGCCTGTTTTGCAAAATAATTTACCAGATTTTGTACGGTAATATCGTCTGAAAGATTATTTTTGTTAATCAATCCGTAATTGATTATACAATTTGCAGCACAGACAGGTGCGCAGGTGTAATCATTCCGCTGCTTAATATCAGAAAAACCTGCGGTAAAAAGTAAAAAAGTTATTATAAATAACGCTGCGATAAATTTTTTTATCATATTAAACAGCAAATCTAAAGTGAACAATATCACCGTCTTGTACAACGTAATCTTTACCTTCAAGTCGGGTAAGACCTTTATCTTTGGCTGCCGTATAAGAACCGCAGGCAACAAAGTCGTCATAGCTTGTTACTTCAGCACGAATAAACCCTTTTTCAAAATCAGTATGTATAACGCCTGCAGCCTGAGGAGCTTTAGCACCGGCAGGTATTGTCCAGGCACGAACTTCCATTTCTCCTGCGGTGAGGAAGGTTCTTAAATCCAACAGATGATAAACAGATTTTATCATTCTTTCTATGCCGGAATCTTCAACACCAAGCTCTGAAAGGTAAGCTTTTTTTTCTTCCTCGCCGAGTTCTGATAATTCTGCTTCTATTTTTGCAGAAATAACAACAACATCTGCGTTATGAGTTTTTGCATAGGCTTTAACTTTTTCCACATAGTCATTGCCTGTAGCAAGGTCGGTTTCTGATACATTTGCTGCGTATATAACCGGTTTTGTTGTCATAAGGTGCATAAGTTTTATAAAAGGTAATTCATCCTCGTTGAAATGATCTTTTACGTTAATAAATTTTCCGTCTTCAAGAAGTTTTAAAAGTTTTTCTACAACAGCAAGCTCTGCAACAGCATCTTTGTCACCTGTTTTTGCAACTTTTGCCAATCTCTGCTGGCGTTTTTCAAGGCTCGCCATATCAGCCAGTGCCAGTTCTGTGTTAATAGTTTCTATATCATCAATCGGATCTACTTTACCGGTAACATGGATAGTGTTGGGATCATCAAAACATCTTACTACTTCTATAATTGCATCTGTTTCTCTGATATTGGCTAAAAACTGATTGCCAAGCCCCTCTCCTTTGCTTGCCCCTTTAACAAGTCCGGCAATATCAACAAATTCAATAGCTGTAGGAACAATTTTTGCAGCTTTCACCATCGGCTGCAAAACAGAAAGACGTTCATCGGGAACACTTACAACACCAACGTTAGGCTCAATTGTACAGAATGGATAATTTGCACTCTGTGCATTTGCGGTTGAAGTTAATGCGTTAAATAATGTCGATTTTCCTACGTTGGGCAGCCCAACAATCCCTGCTCTTAACAATTTTGGTTCCTCTTTTTCATTTATGTATCCTTAATTTTTATGGTACAAAAAATAAACAGGTTTTACAAGAATTTTGCCGATTATTGTGTTTTTGTGAGTGTTTGTCAGGAATCTTAACGTCAAAATTTTTAAATTATCCGGAATTACTCTGTAAAACATGATTCTTTTGTTATATTTGCCAAAGGCGCATTCATACACAAATAAATTTGCCGGAGTATAAACAAAACTATTTTCATGTACAATAAAAATATGAAAAAACATAAAATTGCATTAATAAATCACGGCTGTGCCAAAAATCTTGTAGATTCCGAGCTTATACTCGGTATGCTCGCACAAAATGGTTTTGATATAACTTTAAACGACGACGAAGCAGATATTGTCATAATAAATACCTGCTCTTTTATACATGATGCAGAAAAGGAATCAGTTCAATCCATAATCCAAACTGCTGCAAAAAATAAAAAAATAATAATAACCGGCTGCCTGCCGCAAAAGCATAAAGACGAACTGAAAAAAGCCATCCCCGAGGCTGCCGCAATGCTTGGTACAGCAAACATTGCAGAAATTATAAATGCAGTAAAATCCACAATAAATAATGAAGGTTATTTTTGTTCAATATCACAAAATCCTGTTTATACGTACCCTGAAAACATACACAGACAACAAATCACTGTAGGCTCAAGTTCTTATGTAAAAATAGCAGAAGGCTGCAATTACCGCTGCGGGTACTGTATTATACCAAAATTAAGAGGTCCTTACCGCTCACGCCCATTAGAAAATATTATAAAAGAAGTCAAAGAACTCGGACAAAAAGGTGTATCTGAAATTGTACTGATAGCCCAGGACACAACAGCATACGGTATCGATTTATACAACAAACCTTCACTTGCTGTGTTGTTAAAAGAACTGAACAAAATTGAAGAAATTAACTGGATACGCATAATGTACACATACCCGTCAATGTTTGATGACGAATTAATTGACGCCTATGCAAATTGTGATAAAGTTGTCAAATATGTTGATATTCCTCTGCAGCATTCACACCCTGAAATGCTTAAAGCAATGCGCAGACCTGTTATGGATTACCAAAAATTCATAGAAAAATTAAGAGAAAAAATAAACGGCGTAGCCATAAGAACAACTTTTATCGTTGGATACCCCGGAGAAACAGATGAGATGTTTAACCACTTATATGAATTTACCAAATGGGCAAAATTTGACAAAATGGGGGCATTTGAATTTTCAAAAGAAAATGGAACCTACGCATACACATTGCCATCACAAGTTCCTTCCGGAATAAAGAAACAACGTAAAAACAAACTGATGAAGCTTCAAAAACAAATTTCATTAGAAGTAAACTCAAATTTTATTGACAAAACGATTCCCTGTATAGTGGAATCAATTACAGACAAAGGCACAACAATAGCCCGCTCTTACAGAGATGCTCCTGAAGTTGACGGACTAGTGTATATAAAAACTGATGAATTACTTGTTCCCGGTGACATAGAAAACGTAAAAATCACAGGATGTGATGATTACGATTTATACGGTATTCTTGATTAAGATAGCAAATTACGCTGTCCTGTTGCCATAACATCGTTATCATATATACCGCTTGTTGCAGGGTTATAAGAATAATCAAAAGCGTTCTGCTCTTGCAAATTCAAACGACCGCCGCTTGCTTTACCTTTTTTCAGTTCCTCGATTCTTTGCTGAATTACGCCCTGCTGTCTTTTTAATTTGGCTATTTGTGCATCAACAGATGTGTCATATCTGTCAAGTGCAAATTGCCAGAATTTCAAAGAATCAATCTGAGCATAAGCATTTTTTAAATCATTCATATTTGAATTAATTGTAGGATTAATTCCCGCAATCTTATTGCGCAGCAGCTCGGTATTTTCTGCCTGAAGTCTTTCTTGAGCTTCTGCCCTGCGCTGTTCCATTCGCTGATTGTATTCGTCTATTGATTCCAGTGCCCCTTTTGATAACTGGGAGCTAGTGTAATATGCTTGCATATGTTTTTGCAGCACAGGATCAGATGACATCGCTTTTACGGTATGTGTCATTTACCTTTTCCCCAAATTTAGTTATAATCTTCCCTAAATATATAAAAACATTTGCTTAAAAAAAATTGCGCAAAATTTAAAATTGTTAAATAAATTTACAAAAAACAATATTTGCCTGCAAACTATATCCCGACGTGGACATAAAATATAATATTAATAATAAAATCAGCCGCAAGAAGATAAAAAGTTGATAAAATAGCTGACTGTGTTGTCGAGTTGCCTACATCTTTTGCGCCGCCGTGAGTTTTATACCCCTGAGTAGCACAAACAAGCGTAATCAATACTCCGAACACAAACGCTTTTAAAATACTGATATAAATATCTTTGGCTTCAAGAAGCAGCCATACCGTGTTCATAAAACGATTAGGATGCAGACCTATTGCAAAATATGCAACCATCATGCCGCCTACAATCCCGATAAACTCTGCAAGAACAACAACCATCGGCACTGTCAGGGCAGAGGCAATCAATCTCGGGGCAAAATAATAACCTACGGGATCGACACCCAAAGTTTTTATTGCATCCACCTGTTCTGTTACCTGCATATTAGCGACCTCGGCACAAATCGCAGTTCCTGCTCGTGCACCTATTGCCAGAGCAGCGAATCCGGGTGCTATTTCACGAACAAGAGAAACAGCAATAAACCCGCCGACATAACTTTCCGCACCGCTCATAAGGAATTGTTTGGAAATTTGTAAAGAGATTACGGCAGCAGCAATAAAGACAATAGTTAATGATATTGACAACGAGTCATAGCTAATCATTGCAGCCTGAGATATGACGGACGTAATTTTAGTTCGCCCGTCAATAATATATTTCATCGTTCGTATTAAGTTTTGGACACATAATCCTAAAAAACTAATCATAAATAGGTGTGCACCATTTTTTGTATTTTTCTACTTTCCCTTTTACTACATCAAAATAGAGTTTTTGAAGTTCTTTCGTATGTTCACCTACAGAACCGGTGCCAATCGGTCTGTGATCAATAGAGGTAATCGGGCTGACCTGTGCCCCTGTTCCGCAATAGAAAGCTTCATCGGCAACATAAAGCTCGGTTCTGGAAATTTCTCTTTCGCAAACATTCATGCCAAGAACATTTTTACCCAATTCAAGGATAGTATTTCTTGTAACACCGACAAGAATATTATCTGTAGTCTTTGTCGTGACAAGAGTATTACCTTCAATAAGGAATAAATTCATAGCAGAGCCTTCGGTAACTTTTCCTGCCTGATCCAGCACAATTGCATCATCAAAGCCTGCCAGTTTTGCATCTGTCACAATCAATGCAGTGTTTGCATAAGAGCCTGAAACTTTTGCTCTAGGCGGAATAGCATTGTCGTCATTTCTTCTCCAGTTGGAAACACACACGCTTAAGCCTTTTTCTAAATCAATATAATCACCCATTGCAAAAGAAAATATTAAAACGGCATCAGGATTATCCAAAAGCCCCGGACCTATTTTTAATGCATTTTTATATACCTGCGGTCTTATGTAGGCATCAGTTTTATAACCGTTTTTTTGCAAAAGTTGTTTTGTCAGTCCGCAAAATTCTTCAACAGAAAATTTAGGCTCCATGTGCATAATTTTGCAGCTGTTAATCAATCTTTCAAAATGCTCCTTCATTCTGAAAGCATAAAGCTGGTCTTCTTCTTTATTATAATAGGCACGAATCCCTTCAAACACCGATGTTCCGTATAAAAAAGCATGATTTCTTACAGGGATTGAAGCTGTTTTTGCATCAACATATTCACCATTTAAATAAACATATTCTGTTGTCATCTCGAATCTCCTTTCGGCTGTGACAGACTAATAATTTTAATTATTTTATTATGGCGATTTTTTTACATATTGGCAAGGATTTTTATAAATATTTAATACGATATTATTTTTCCTGTAGAATAAAAATAAACATGGTTAAGAGGATAGAGGATAAGCAAATAATGAAAACGCTCAGTTTAGTTATTCCCGTTTATAATGAGGAAAGCACCCTAAAAGATATCGTCAGAGAAGTATTAAAAATTCAAACAGATGAAATTCAACTGGAACTTGTGCTGGTTGATGATTGCTCGTCAGATAACAGTTATAACATTGCGCTGCAGCTTGCGGAAGAAATCCCCAATGTAAAAGTATTTAAGCATGAAAAAAACATGGGCAAAGGTGCAGCCTTGAGAACAGGTTTTATTTCCGCAACGGGAGATTATATCGGTATTCAGGATGCCGATATGGAATATGACCCGAAAGACTATTTAAAAATGATAAAACCGCTGCTTGAAGATAAAGCTGATGTTGTTTACGGAAGCAGATACCTGAAACCTGATACCAGACGAATTTTGTATTTCTGGCATACTTTTATGAACAAAGGCTTGACTCTTTTAACCAATATGTACACAAACCTCGATATTACAGACATGGAAACATGTTACAAATTATTTAAAAGAGAAGTTATACAAACCATTGCGCCAAAGTTAAAAGAAAATCGTTTTGGTTTTGAACCGGAAGTAACTGTCTATGTAGCACAGGGAAAATACAGGGTTTACGAATGCGCTATCAGCTATAACCCGAGAACCTTTGAAGAAGGTAAAAAAATAGGTGCAAAAGACGGATTACGTGCTCTGTATTGCATACTTCACTACGGTGCACACACCGCCCCCATACCGATGCAGTTTTTACTTTACCTTTTCATAGGTGGCGTGAGCGCAATTGCTAACATTTTAATATTCATGTCACTGATAAATTCAGGTGTTATTTTGCTCTACAGTGTAGGCATATCCTTCTTTATCTCGGCAATGATAAATTATTTTCTCTGCATATTGCTATTATTCCGCCACAAAGCACACTGGAGTGCCTTTGGCGAGATTATGTCTTATATACTGACTCTGATAATTATGGGCTCTGTTGACTACGGATGCACTTACGGACTTATTGCAATAGGCTTAAGCAGCTTCTGGGCTAAAGCAATCTCCAGTGTAGTCGGAGTTATCGGCAACTTCTTATTAAGAAAATATTTTGTATTTTTAGAAACCGGAAGAAATAAATGAAAACGAACCTGAAAGAGATTTACTCAAACACTCTGCCACTAATAAAAAAGATAAATTTAACATATCTGATTACGGGGTTAATAATTCTTTGCGGGATAATTTTAAGACTAAAAGTATATTTTTACAATCAGTCCCTATGGTTAGACGAGTGCTCTTTAGGGGGCAATATATTACATAGGTCATATTTCAAGCTTTTTAAAGCACTTGATAGATATCAGGTAGCTCCGCCGTTTTTTATGGTCACTTGCAAATTTTTACTTGATATTTCACATCAGGTAAATAATTTTTATACAAAAGATCTTGTTTTACGTTTATTCCCGTGTATTTGTTCAATAGTTTCGCTGCCGTTGTTTGCGATACTTGTACAAAAAATGTTTAAAAACAGATATTTTACCTGGATAAGCACAGCCATGCTTGTTTTTAATCCGGCTGCAATAAATTACGCACAGGAGCTTAAGCAGTATTCCTGCGAGATGATGTTTACGATTATCCTTTTGCTTGCTTTTTTGTCACTGGATATAAAAAATATTTGTTATAAAAAACTGGCATTGTATTCTCTGTTGTTTACCATTGCTCCGTGGTTTTCAAGCTCAGCATGGTTTATTATGGCGGCAGGCTTTGCGGTAACTATCATTGATATGATAAAAAACAAACATTTTGACAAAACAAAGATTGCAATACTGTTTATTCCTCTTATTGCAAATTTTCTGGTTTGGGCTTTATTATGGTACAAACCAGTTAACAAATCATTATTTGATTGGATGCACCAGTACTGGTTGTCTAAAGATCCTTCATTTTTAAGCTTCCACAACTTTTCACAGATGTTTGTTGAAAAAATACAGAAGTTAATTGAATTTCCGTACCCGCAATACCTGTTTTTATTTTTGTTTTTAAATTTAATAATATTTTTTACAACAAGAGAGTATAGGAATAAGTGTGTAACACTTATTCCTATACTGTTATGCATAACAGCGAGTTTTATGGAACATTATCCTTTTGACCAAAGATTGATTTTATTTCTATTGCCGTTGTTTATAATTTTATATTGCCAGCTTTTGTTTGTTGTAAAACAATCCAAACTTACGACGGCTGTTTTAGTATTATTACTTGCATTTGTCAGCATAAATCAATTTTCTGTTTCAGCAAAAAGATACTTAATGCATAAAGACTACTACAGAAATTTTGCTCTTATATTACAGGAAAATGCAAACAAAGATTTTTCTAATGTAATATTTACAACGCCGTTTCAATACGGATACTATTTAGATCTAAAATCCAAAAATATTTTAAGGGATAATCCTTGGCAAGATTTTGAAAAATCCACAATTCCTGAAAAAATTACAAATTTTCCCAAAGGCGATTACTGGGTTGAAGTTTCTTATTCTAACAAAAAAAGTCATTATTCTTTAAATCTGAAAAAATATATTTATAATAACCCGAACCTCAAGGTTTTAAAAATATGGCAAAATCCTGTAGATGAAACAAAATACCTGATACACTTTGAAAAAATCAAGTAAAAAACAAGCAAGACATAAAATGTTGATGTGCTAGAATATAAATATATAAAAAAGGAGTATAAACACATGAAAATATGCGTTATTGGAACGGGTTATGTAGGGTTGGTTGCAGGCACATGTCTGGCAGAGATGGGCAACGATGTCATCTGCGTTGACAAAGATACGGAAAAGCTGGCAAAACTCGAACAGGGAATTATCCCTATTTACGAGCCGGGGCTGGAAGAATTAATTAAAGTAAATGTTTCGGAAAACAGACTGTCCTTCACAAACGACCTTGATGCAGCGGTTAAAAAATCACTGGTCTGCTTTATTGCTGTCGGAACTCCGCAGGGTGAAGACGGTTCTGCTGACTTACAATATGTTTATGACGTAGCAAAATCAATCGGCAAGGCACTGAATGGATATAAAGTTATAATCGACAAATCAACAGTACCCGTTGGTACAGCACAAAAAGTTACAGAGATAATCAAAGCCCAAACAAACGAAGAATTTGATGTTGTTTCAAACCCTGAATTTTTAAAACAGGGGGCAGCAGTTGATGACTTTTTAAAACCGGACAGAGTGGTTATCGGATCAAATTCGCACAGAGCTACGGAAATTATGCAGGAACTTTACGCTCCGTTTTTGAGAACCGGCAACCCTGTTATAATTATGGACGTTAAATCCGCAGAAATGACAAAATATGCAGCCAACTCATTCTTAGCCGTAAAAATTTCTTATGCTAATGAAATTGCCAATATTTGTGAAAAAGTCGGTGCCGATGCTGAAATGGTAAGAATTGGTATGTGCGCCGACAAACGTATAGGCTCGCAGTTTTTATTCCCAGGGCTTGGTTACGGCGGAAGCTGTTTTCCCAAAGATGTTAAAGCACTGTTAAAAACAGCAAAAGATTACGGGTGCGACTATCAGCTTTTAGAATCCGCAGACAAAGTTAACAAGCTGCAAAGACAAATATTTATAAATAAAATATTAAAACGCTTCGGCGAAAACCTTACAGGCAAAACATTTGCAGTATGGGGACTTGCGTTTAAACCCAAAACAAACGACATGAGAGAAGCACCTGCCATCACAATCATCAATGCACTTTTAGAACGTGGGGCAAAAATACAGGCTTATGACCCGAAAGCATTTGATTGTGCAGAGATGATTTTCGGCAGCAAAATAACTTACGCAAAATCCTCTTATGATGCACTCAAAGATGCAGATGCTCTGCTGCTTTTAACAGAATGGAACGAATTCAGACGTCCTGACTTTGACAGAATAAAAGACCTGTTAAAAACACCTGTTATCTTTGACGGCAGAAATCAATATGACGCAAAACGACTTATACAAAGAGGTTTTGAATATACCTGCGTAGGCAAAAATACTCAAAGTAAAGAAACAGCCTGCTGTTAATTATTAAAACGGTATTGATAATATGCATTAATCAAGTTAAATTATTATCAATATCTTGTAAACACAGACCAATATTGTACTTACTGATCGGTATTATACAGGTTATTATCTTCGTATATTTCCGTTTCGTAGTATTCCGGAGTTAACTCCTGAGTTGTAATTTTGGCATCTGCAAGTTGCTCAAGCAGTTTTGCATAATCAAGGCATTTTTTTCCTTTTATGCCTTCTGTGTGCATTTTTATTTCGCCGTTTGGTAAAAGTTTTATCTTAAGCTTTTTTTTATCCATACAAATACCTCTAATTAATATTTACCGTAAGCACAATTGTGTTATCCTCAAGAATTTCTTCCTCGTCAATTTGAAGATTTTTTTGTGCAAGGCGTTCTTTTATTTTTATGTAGGATTCTTCCTGTGCATTCATTCCGTACTCAGAGTTCAAATCTTCAAGTATAACTGTATCATCACAGCTTTCTTCACAGGTTACTTTTAATTTAAACGGTACTGTTTCATTTTCTCTTGTAAAATTTAAATGAAAATTTTCTATGTCAGCTTCAACTTTATTTTTGTTTACCATAAGTGTTTGTATCCCGTATTCCTGCAGAGTTTTCATAAGCAAATCTCTGTCCATAAATACAGTGTCATATTCGTTACAAATTTTATTAAGACGCTCACGTGTTAATTCCTGCGGCGAATTAAGGGATTCTTGGAACTTGCTGTTTATTTTAGCTTTTATTGCTTCTTCCGATTCGGCAAGACGGGCTTCTCTTTCGGCTTTAATACCGTACGATATTGAAGAAACAACTGCGTATAAAAGTCCGAAAGGCAACAACGATATAGTACAAGACATAAATTTATAATCCTTTCTTAAAAATCAAGCGAGCGTCCGCCACGTGTTTTGGACACATCTCTGGCTTCCGTATTATTTTCAACATCATTGCTATAAGCAGTTAAATCTTCTTTTTTAGTAGCTGCAACTGCTCTCACATTAGCCCACGCCCTCAAAGCCAGTATTTGTTCTCTCTGGGTAGTGGAAAGAGGCACCGTATTTTTGATTGTTTTTTCCAAATCTTTAAATTCCAGTGCTCTTTTTTCAAAAAATGCTTCATAAAGTGCTGAAATTACTACCTGTTCTATCTCTGCACCGATAAATCCTTCCGTGAGCGAGGCGAGTTTTTTGCATACTTCATCCGTAATCGGAACCTTTTGCGATACTTCTTTATCTTTCAATCGTTTTTTCAAGTGCAGTTTGAAAATTTCAACTCTTTCATTAAAGGTCGGTATGTCAACAAAGAAAATTTCATCAAATCTACCTTTTCGCATAAGCTCCGGCGGCAGGTTATTTATGTTATTTGCTGTTGCAATAACAAATACCGGTGCTTCTTTTTCCTGCATCCAGGTTAAAAACTGTCCGAATATTCTTGAAGTAACACCGCTGTCACCGCCTGAATTTACACCGCTTAAACCTTTTTCAATTTCATCTACCCACAAAATTGATGGTGCTACAGCTTCTGCAGTGGCAATTGCTCTGCGCATATTTTCCTCGGAACTTCCGACCAGCCCGCTGAATATTTTGCCTAAATCCAGCCTTAGTAAAGGAAGCTGCCAGATTGCACTCATTGCTTTTGCCGTTAAGCTTTTACCGCAGCCAGGAACTCCGGTGATAAGAACGCCTTTTGGTGCAGGGATGCAATATTTTTTAGCGTTTTCCGACCAGGAATTGTTTCGCTTTTTAAGCCAGCTTTTAAGATTATCCAGACCGCCTATGTCATCTATGCTAAGATTTGTTGTTACAAATTCAAGTATGCCGGTTTTTTTAATAACCTGCATTTTTTCATCCATAATAATTTTTAAATCATCAATACTTATGGTTCCGTCGTTTACCATTGCAAGCGCAAAAGCATTTTCCGCTTCCTGCAGGGTCAAACCCAGAGCTGCTTTACAGAGTCTTTCTTTGTCTTCTTCCGTTAATGTATCTGATTTAACCATAACATTTTGGGAAATCATGCTGTTTAATTTTGCACTAATTTCTTTTAATGTAGGCAGCGGGAAGTTACAGATGGTTATATCCTTTTGCAAAGTATCGGGGATTATCAGATCCGGAGAAATAAAGAAAACATTTTTGCGAACCTGACCGGTTTTTAAAACGCCTACTAAATCTCTAAGACGTCTTACGAGTTCATAATCACACCCCCTGTTTTTTACACCAAAATTTACGTGCATGTCATAAAATAAAAATACAGCGTCTTTATCGCATTTTTCAACAAATTCAAGTGCTTTAGAAGGGGTAATCGTCCCTGGAATAGGCTTTTCTGTTTCATCGTTAATAAAACCGTTTGTCTGTGTCCAGATGTAAACCTCTCTCGGTACTTTTACAAGCTTAGGTTCTCTGACTATTTTTTTTAGCAGGTTAGTTACACGTTCTTCTTCGTATGTCGTGATGTAAATGTAAGGAAATCTTGCTCTTATAAGGTTCGATAACTTTTTAACAAGCATAATTATTCTCCGATAGTTTGCAATTTTTTGTAAGATATAATTTCAATTTTTTAAAATCTGCCATTCCGTTAACAAAAATGCTTCCGTTTTTGTTAATATGCAATTCTATTTTATTTTTGTACTGTAATATTTCCTGCATTGAATAACGGTCTGTCAAAAATATGTAACGCTGGTTTTTTGAACCGACCCACGGACGTGAAAGGTCAAAATTCTCCTGCTCAAACGCTCCGTCAACCAGCAGGTCAGTGTATTTTAAAAGCTTTTGAACAAAAATATCTTTACTCTGTTTTAATTTTTCATAAGAATTGCCGCTAAAAGTCATAACAGAAAGCCCTGACTCTTTAACCATTTGTGCTAACTCCGACACACCCTGCGCCTGCTCAAAAGGTTCACCGCCAAGGAAAGTTACTCCTTCAATATCTTTTTGCGATTTTATCAGGCTGAAAATTTCCTCTGTACTCATAAGCTTGTTAATGTTATGCGACCATGTACTTTTTGCGTGACAGCCTTTGCAATGACGGGAGCATCCCTGCACCCACAGACAAAATCTTGTTCCAGGTCCTTCTGCATTTGTTTTATTCAATATTTTAAAAACATTTATATTCATTACAGGTCAATAATTCTTTCTGATTTTGCTTTTTTTACTTTTTTCATATTAACTTTCTTTACACAAATTTCATTTTTTAATTTCTCTGCAAAATGAGGTTTTATATTCATCACTTCAATAAAATCATCAACAGATTTAAAAGGTCTTACTGTATCTCTGTAGCGGATAATTTTTTTTGCAATAACAATATTTATGCCGCTCAATGCAGTAAGTTCAGCCTCGGAAGCGTTATTTACGTCAGTTAATCCGTCAGTGAGTTTTACAAAATTTTCTATTTCTTTATTAAGTTTTTGTTTATCTTTTTTTGAGGAAGCTGCTGCCTCATATTTTTGCGCAACTTGAGATTTTGGAATCAGAGGCGGGATATTGTTTTGTTGTTCCGACGGTTTGGAAGAATAAACAGTTTCTGTTATTATTGCATTTGCTTTCAGAGAATTATATACATCAATATAACGGGTATTATAATTAAACATTTCGCACATCATATCAAAATATTCATCAACATCAAGCGGGCTGAATTTTTTTGCCGAAAGCATCATGCATTTTCCGTTTTCATCATACTCTTTGCTGATGCATACAATTGTGTCGCCTGCTTTGTTTCTGTTAAGCGAGCAGTATTTGTTGGATAAAGTGAGCGAACCGAAAAGTTTTTCGTACGGTTTAATATAGTTTGCAGCTGTTTTTAATGCGGCTATTCTTCTGTTTCTTTTTCTAACGAGATTTGCACCCCAGGAAAAAATGTTGTTTACGGGAGCTTCTCCATAATAATCACCATATCCGCCGTAGCCGTACAGACTACGTCCGGCAGCACCACGAAGTGCTACACCTATAATCATTACGATAATATAAAAAATAAATTGTGGCATAAATGCTATTTGGACCTTTTAGTACGGGGTATTATTATAATAATCCTCTGTCAGGCTTTTTTTTAAAACCGCCAAATATATGAGATTAATTTTACAAAAAGTTTAACATTAATTGTGTTAATAGCATTTATTAATTATAATAGCCTCAATGAGGGTATTATGAGTTTTAAGATTAAGCATATAAATAAATTAAAAGTCTTTTTAACAACAACTGTAATAGTGTTACTTTTTGTGTTTGCACAGTGTTTAAAAAATGTATTTGAGATTGTGGAAAATGAATTTGTTGATTTAAGAAGCAATCTTACACTCGACGGCGGATTGTTTTCGCAGCGATATAAGCAAGCAGACAGCAATATAGTCATAGTTTCAATAAACGATTTAACACAATTTGAAGCGGCAAATTCGCCGGAATTAAATTTAAAAAGATGGCCCTGGTCACGTGAAGTATGGGCAAAAGTAATAAATTTTCTTGAAAAACAAAATCCTAAAGTAATTGTCGTGGATTTAAATTTTTCTAACTACGAAGACTTGTCCCGTAATTATGCGTCAGCTGATATGCAGCTTGCGGATACTCTCGGTTATTATAAAAATATAGTGCTTGCCACCGCTTTAAAAACCCAGATAGGACAGGAAGAAAAATACGATGCCTCAAAAATCCTTGATAATTTTGAAAATCCTTATTCTCCCTCAAGCGATGCTTTGAGCATGCATATTTATGATGAAGGACTCGATTCTCATATAACATATTTTGCACACACTCCGATACCTGATATTTTTACAAACAGCACAACAATGGCTGTGACGAATCTTGTTACGGACAAAGAAAATCGTGATGCAAATATACGATACTCCCAGCCGGTTTATAGATTAATAAAAGGCAACAAAGAATTTTATATCCCATCGCTTGCGCTTGCTGCAATGATGAAATATAAAGACATTGACCCTCTTACGGAAGAAGTTGTTATTAAAAATAATTCGCTGCAAACTGCAAAACATTCCATTCGTCTTGATGAAAAAGGCAGGGCTCTTATTAACTGGCACAAGTATGTGAACACTTATACAGACATTCCGATAAATGCAATACTGTTAAGTATGGTCAGAAGAACAAATTATTTTGAATACGATAATACAAAAATTCCTCTGGAATTTTTTAAAGATAAAATAATAATAATCGCACAGACACAAACTGCGACGGAAACACATAACACACCGGTTGCAAAAGACATGCCTGATGCGCAGATAAAAGCAACCATCATTGATAATTACATTAATGACGCAGATACACAGGCAAAACTCAGAAAAAATTTTGTAAAACACATTAATCCCGTAAAAGGTGCAATAATTACGGCAGCCTTTTGTATGGCAATAATCATAACTATGCTTATTGCCACTAATATGCCGCTTGCCTTTATTAACGGCAGTTTAATAATTGTTACATACCTTCTTTTGTCCGTATTTTTATTTGCGCATCCCCGTTTCAGACTGGTTATTGATATGGCAGAGCCTTTATACTGGATTTTGTCTATATTTATTCTGGCTTTTTCCCTAAAAGCTCACCACGAAATTAAACGAAAAAGGAAAATAGAGCGCATATTTGGCAATCTTGTATCTGAAAAAGTTCTAAAACAACTCGTGAACAAACCTCACAGGCTTAACCTGAAATCTACCGTTCAAAAAGTTACGGTTATGTCATGCAATATATATAATGACTTACAAATTTCAAGCGAACTTCCTCCGGAAAAATATGTTGCATTAATAAACAAAATTTTTAACTCAATAGAAAAAATTATTTTTAAATATAACGGAACAATTAACAGATTTGTCGGGAATTCTGTGCTTGTTTACTGGGGATATCCTATCCATTCCCGCAAAGACAGTGAAAATGCCCTGCGTGCGGCAATAGAGATTCAGGAAAAAATAGACGAGATTAATACAAGTGTAAGCAATTTGAACTTTGAAGAATATGATGAACAGACTTTTGAAGAAAAATCGCCAAATAACTATTCAGTAGATGTAAAAATTGCAATCAACACGGGTAATGCACTTGTCGGGCAAATAGGTTCTTCTAATCTGGCTGATTTTACAGTTATGGGCGAAACAGTAGATATTGTTGAACGAATTAAAGATATTTGCTCTGAATTTGGTAAAAGTATTGTTGTAACCCAGAGTACACTCGACAACATTGATGAAAAAATTCCTGCTGAGTATATAGGTGCAATAAGAACAAAAAATTCTCCGGAAAAAGTCAAGATTTTTGAAATAAAACTTTAATTACAAATTACATAATACCTATTATCATCCTTCAAGAAAATCAACTGACTTTAGTTTCTATAAACCTGTGTATAACATCAACAGTCCTATCAAGCTCTTTTGTACCGAGTGCAGGAAACACCCCTACCCAGAATGTATTATTCATAATAAATTCCGTATTAGGCAGCAATTTATAATCTTCTTCCGACAACTGTTTTGAAGAAATCAATTTCCCGTTTCCGATTCTCAACGGAATGTCATTTTCTACAATCATTGGCTGACGTAAAATATTACCGGCAAATAACTGACGTGTACCAATATTATTTTTTTCAAGATATTCAACAAGTTCCTGCTTGCTAAACGGAGCCTCATCTTTTACGGATATCAAAAAACCGAACCACGAGGGTTTACAAGCTTTTTCAATCTCCGGTAAAATCAAATAACGTGTTAAATCCGATAATTTTTCAATTAAATATTTTGCATTGTTTTCTCTTATTTTTAAAAACTTATCGAGTTTTTCAATCTGAGAACATCCTATGGCAGCCTGCCAGTCCGTAATTTTAAGGTTATATCCAATGTGTGAATACGTATATTTATGATCATAACCAAATGGCAGCTTGCCTAACTGTTGAGAAAATCTTTTTCCGCATACTCCGTCCTTGCCAGGAGGACAGCAGCAATCACGCCCCCAATCTCTGAAGGACATCAAAATCTTATACAGCTCATGGTTATTTGTTACAACGGCACCGCCTTCCCCCATTGTCAAATGATGTGCCGGATAAAAGCTGAATGTACCGATATCCCCGATTGTACCTGCTTTCTGTCCCTGGTATTCAGCACCCAGAGCATCACACGAGTCTTCAATCAACCATAAATTATGTTTTGTACAAATTTCTTTTACCTTTGCCATATCAAACATGTTGCCAAGGGTATGGGCTATAAAAACAGCCTTTGTTTTTTCGGAAAGAGCTTCTTCTATTTTCTGCGCATCAATGTTGTATGTACCTACTTTGCAATCGACAAATACAGGCACAAGTCCATTTTGAATAACAGGGTTAAGCGTAGTAGGGAATCCCGCTGCAACAGTAATAACCTCGTCACCTTTTTTCAAAGCACGTTCCTTCATTTTATACGAAGTCAAAGCTGACAATGCCAGCAGATTCGCACTCGAGCCTGAATTAACCGACAAAGCATACTTTACGCCAAGATATTTTGCGAACTTATCCTCAAATTCTTTATTAAAACGTCCTGCAGTAAGCCACATATCAAGCGAGGCGTCTATCATATTCTCCAGTTCTTCAATGCCAAGCAATTTGCCTGATGCAGGGATATATTCAAACTTCCTTTCTCCGCCGTATATTGCCTCGAAATATTCTTTAGCCGCTTCTTTAACTTTATTTCTCAACTTTATTTCTGTATCACTCATGCGTACTTTTCTCCGCAAAACTTTTCATAATCCGCTATCTGATGCATAGTATAATCATACATATTCTCTTTATTATAATACAGTTTGTACCAGTCAACAGTATTTTTTATTGCTTCATCAGCTGTCAAAGACGGTGTCCAGCCCAGTTCTTCTTTAGCCTTTGTAATATCAAGCATCAAAAGTCCTGCCTCATGAAACGGCTTTTTCTCACCGACAACTACCTTGCCTTTTGAATAGCATTCAACAACTTTTTCAGCAACGCTTGCAACGGTTAAAGCACTTGTTTGCAAAGGTCCAAAGTTATACCCCTGTGCATACTTTTTCCCGCCTTCCAATAATTTTTGTCCGAGAAGAAGATATCCGCTCAGGGGTTCAAGAACATGCTGCCACGGTCGTACTGCCGCAGGATTTCTTATTTCTATAACCGTATTGTTATTTATCGCCTTAATGCAATCAGGAATCAGTCTATCCTTCGCCCAATCACCACCGCCTATAACATTTCCGGCACGTGCAGTTGCAAGCGCAAACGCACTTTCGTCTTGCAAAAAAGAGCGTCTGAATGATGCAGACATAATCTCAACACAACCTTTTGAAGAAGAATACATATCATATCCGCCCATAGGGTCATCTTCTTTATAGCCGGCACTGATTTCCTTATTTTCATAACATTTGTCAGTTGTCACATTAACAAACGCCTTTACTGACTGACAATTTTTAGCAGCCATTAATACTTTCAACGTACCCATTACGTTTGTTTCATAAGTCAAAACAGGTTCTTTGTACGAACGCAAGACAAGAGGCTGTGCAGCAAGGTGAAAAACAATTTCAGGCGAAAAATCTTTAAATATTTTTTCAAGTGTATCAGTATCCAGAATATTGGCAAAAACAGTATTTATTTTATGATTAAGTCCGAGTACTTCAAACATCGATGGCTCGGTATCAGGTTCAAGTGCATAGCCTAACACCTCTGCCCCGAGAGATTGAAGCCACAAACTCAGCCAGCAGCCTTTAAACCCTGTACTGCCAGTTATCAAAACTTTCTTATTATTGTAGATATTATTAAACATTAACAGAATCCTTTAGCCATAAAGCCCACGGAGCCTTGCCGTTAATCCACATATCAGTCAGCAGTTTTTTATCTCTGACAGTATCCATCGGCTGCCAGAAACCTTTGTGCTTGTATGCATTCAACTGACCGTCTTTTGCAAGATTTTCCAGAGGCTCCTGTTCAAAAATTCTATCCTCTGAATCGTCAATATAATCAAATACCTCGGGATTACAAACAAAAAATCCGCCGTTTACCCAAGAGCCGTCACCTTTGAGTTTTTCTCTGAAAGAATTGACAGTGTTATTTTCATCAATATCAAGAGCACCGAAACGTCCTGACGGCTGTACTGCAGTAACTGTAGCAATTTTCCCCGAAATATTATGCGATTTTATGACATCATTAATATTTACATCAGCCACCCCGTCACCGTATGTTAAAAGGAATTGCTCATCACCTATATAATTCTGAGCTTTTTTAATTCTGCCGCCTGTTTGGGTATGCTGCCCCGTATAAAGCATTGTAACTTTCCACGGTTCATTATGCGTTTTATGAACTTCTACTGAATTATTTGACATATCAACAGTAATATCGGAATACCTGTTGTAATAATTAATAAAATAGTCTTTTATCATGTGAGATTTATAGCCGGTTAGTACAATAAAATCATTGAAGCCGTAGTATGAATATATTTTCATAATATGCCACAATATCGGTTTTCCTCCGATTTCGACCATAGGCTTCGGCTTTAAATCCGTTTCCTCACTCAATCTTGTACCATAACCGCCTGCAAGAATCAGAACTTTCATATCAACCTCGTAAATTAATTATAACTCTATAATAGAGGATAAAAGCAATGATTACAACAATTTGCCCAAAATTAATAAAAACAAATAATAACACTTTTATATAATTCAACAAATATTTTTACTAAACTATAATCGCAACAAAATCGACACAAACAAAAAGCCTTCCTTGTTAATCAAGGAAGACCTTTTGCTTTTTATATTTAGGGTTGCTAATTTTAAAAAATTAGAAGTCTAAGCCTGCTTCTCTGGCTGCTTCAGCAAGAGCGGAAACTCTGCCGTGATAAAGGAATCCGCCTCTGTCAAAAACGCATTCTTTAACGCCTGCTTTTAGAGCCTTCTTAGCAATAGCTTCACCAACTACTTTTGCTGCTTCTACGTTACCGCCGTGAGCGAGTTTTTCTCTCAAGTCTTTGTCAATAGAAGAAGCCGAGCAAAGTGTAACTTTATTTACGTCGTCAATCAACTGAGCGTAAATGTGTTTTGTACTTCTGTAAACAGCCAATCTCGGAGATTCAGCAGTACCGAAGATTTTTGTTCTTACACGCTGGTGTCTTTTTCTAACTTGTTCTTTTCTGTTTCTTGTTTTAATCATTTTTCTTTCCTTTCACCGAAGCCTTCTTACTTGGAATTTTGATTTCATTCAAAATATCTATAAGGGCTTATGCCGGCTTTTATTAATTATACTTCAACATATAAACGAATTGCTTCTTTGTCTGCGTACTGCTCAGCAGCACTCTTATCAATTTTTTTAAGTATTGAGTATTCCTTGTATGAGTTGTCGGTAAAAAATCTTATTTCGTTTTGAGATATACGCAAACTGGCATCAGGACACAAATTGTAGCTGGTTTCGATTTTTGTAATATTTTTTGCCTTAACTTCATCCATAAGCTTGTATTCGTCACTGTTCATAAACAAATTAATAAGATTCTGCGTAGTGTTTTCGTCTTTCTTTTTATAGCGAATTACGAATATTTTACCGAATGATACAGGATTTATACTCATTTACTTAAGCCTTACTTCTTACCTGTTTTACCAGCTTTGCGTCTTACGTATTCGCCTTCGTATCTAACACCTTTTCCTTTGTAAACTTCAGGCGGACGTTTGCTTCTGATTTCAGCTGCAACATCACCAACGAGTTGTTTGTTTGAACCTGATACAGTGATTTTTGTGTTAGCTTCAACAGCGATTTTAATACCTTCAGGAGGTGTAATCAAAATCGGGTGAGAGTAACCCAATACTAAGTTGAGGTTAGAACCTTCCATGTTAGCTCTGTAGCCGACGCCCTGAATTTCTAATTTTTTAGTGAATCCTGTTTTTACACCGTCAACAGCATTGTGGATTAATGTTCTTGTTAAGCCCCAGAGAGCTCTTGATTTTCTGTCATCGTGATTGTGTACATCAACGATAATTTCATTATTTTCGATTTTTACTGAAATTTCCGGACGGAACTCAACTGTTTCTGTACCTAAAGGTCCTTTAGCAGTTAATACGTGGTCTTCAATTTTTACTTCAACGCCATCCGGTATTATAACAGGTTTTTTACCTATACGTGACATTTTTTTATCTCCAATTTTAATTATTAATATCTTATTTAATCTTTACGTCATTGCAATTCTAAATTAAATTGCCGGACGATTACCATACGTAGCAAAGAACTTCGCCGCCGAGGTTTTCTTTTCTTGCTTTTCTGTCAGTCATAAGACCTTTGCTTGTAGAAATGATTGCGATACCTAAACCGCCGAATACCTGCGGAAGATCTTTTGCTTTAGAATATACTCTCAAACCTGTTTTAGAAATTCTTTTTAAGTTAGAAATAACGGGTTTGTTTCTTTCGTCGTATTTCAATGTGATTGACAAAACTTTGAATTTGCCGACTTCTTTTTCTGTATAATCGGTAATGTAACCTTCTTCTTTAAGAACTTTAGCGAGTTCCAATTTTAATTTGGAAGATGGCATTTCAACTTCCGGATGAGAAACGATATTTGCGTTTCTGATTCTTGTCAGCATATCTGCTATTGGATCTGTAAACATAATTATTTTCCTTTTCTTCGGGGCTTAAAGATTGTTCAACCAATAAAAAGGTCTGATTTTATCCGCTTCCTTTTTTATCAGCTGCCATTGCAGCCCCCTTAACTACTTACTTGAACAATATAGGTTATGAAATTTTGTCAAGCAGTATAGTTAAGCAAAATCCGGCAATCACTACCAGCTTGCTTTAACTACACCGGGTAACAAACCTTC
>CALUSA010000008.1 GCA_944323275.1 Candidatus Gastranaerophilales bacterium | reverse complement strand
AAAATTTTTGACAAGATTTCATGCTCATGTAAACTCCTCTATAAACTCCGTAATACTAATTCTATCCATCTCGGCTTAATCTTTTTTTAGAAAAAGCCGATTTTTTTTTGTTGATTTTATCAAATTATTCGGCGACTTTTTGCTTTTTATAATAAAATTGAATTAAAAGAGAGAGTTACTATGTTTAAAAAAATATTTTTGTCACTGTTAATGTTATTTTTGACCGCCGGATTAAACAATACTGCACAGGCAGTCCCTGCGTTAGACGGCACTATTGTCCGGGTAGGCATAAGCAGTCAGGATTTTTCAAATTATTATTTTTCACAGACCCAATTGACGGCAACAGATGCTTATACACTAACAGATAAAGCTACAAACACACTTTTAGGCACTTTTAATGCTAATGATGTTACACAGGTAGAAATTAAAAATAACCTTTTTAAAATCACTCAAGATAATACAGCAATTGCAAAAGATATAAAAGGTCCTGTGGAAATAGCTTCCGCAAACGGATTTGTTACAATTGCGGATTTAAAAAGAGCCGGTAAACCTGCTTATTACAGAGGCACCATTGAAATAACCGCAGCACCTAAAAAAAATGATTTGTTCAATATTATAAACATTATTGATGTCGAATCTTATTTAAGAGGCGTCGTTCCGAACGAAATGCCTGTCAGATTCGGAATGGAAGCACTAAAAGCTCAGGCAATACTTGCAAGAAATTATGTACTAAAACCAAGAGAAACAAATTATCATAACTATGACGTATGCGATTCTGTTGCCTGTCAGGTTTATTTTGGAGCTAACACAGAACAGGAATTATCAGACAAAGCAATACATGAAACAGAAAACATTGTTGCAATGCATAATAACGAACTTATACTGGCTTTGTACAGCTCAACAGCCGGCGGTTATACAGAAAGCTATGAAAATGCCTTTTCAGTTGATATGGCGAACGGTGTAAAAATGTTTCCCGCCGTAGCAAAGCCGTTTTTAAAAGGTGTTCCGGATAATGATAAAACACCTGTATTAACTGATGAAAAAGAAGCAAGAAAATTTTATACTTCAGACCCAAAAACCTTTGACAACAACTCTCCATACTTCAGATGGGTAAGGGAATGGGATGTAAAAGAACTTGAAGATGTTCTTAAAAACACTCTTGTTACACAATCGGCAACAGGATTTGTAAAACCGAAACTTACAAAAAGTTCAGACTTCGGCACCTTAAAAGACATTAAAGTTGTCAAAAGAGGTGTATCCGGCAAAGCTATGTCAATAAATATTATAACGGACAAAAATGTTTTTAACGTTCAAAAAGAACTTGTAATTAGAAGAACATTTAAAAAAGACAACAAAGCTCTGCCCTCAGCAAACATTGTATTTGATTTTGAAACAGTAAAGCAGGAAATACCTGATAAAACCGATAATATCAAAAAACCTGATAACCAACTCGTATGGGAAAACTGGGATGAAACACAAATTACAGAGGCAAAACAACCTGATAAAAATGAAAAAAATGATTCAAAAGATAAAAATACAATATTAACAAAAGTAATAGTCCATGGCGGCGGATACGGGCACGGCGTGGGCATGAGCCAGTACGGTGCAGGCAGTATGGGTGACAAGGGCTATTCTTATGCCGAAATCATACAACACTATTTTACTGATACCGCTATTACAACAAATCCTGTTACATTATCCTGCAATAACGGTCAGGACACTGCCGTACAGACTTTTTACACAGACAAAAAAGAACGTGGAAAAAATAAGGTCTATCTTGTTGCGGAAAACAAATTTCAATTCACAACAATGACAGTTGTTATAAACAGCCAGGAATTCAAGCTGGAGCTTGTACCGCAATTATTCAAACCTGAAAAATTTGATATTACAGAGTATCTGGTAGACGGAGAAAACAGAATAACATATTTGCTCCCTTATTCACAGGCGCATAAAAAGCCTGTAAAATTGTTTGTAGAACTTAATGAGGCAAAATAATGACCGATAAAACTGATAATATAACTCCAAATGCGTCTAAAACTCAAAGTCTGTTAAAAGCGGCATGGATAATCGCATTTGTTACAATAATAAGCAAGTTAATCGGTTTTTTGCGTGATATTGTTATAGCAAATTTTTACGGTGCAGGCATGGTATCTGACGCTTATTTTTATGCATATCAAATTCCTGCAATTTCTATAATTTTGCTCGGCGGAATCGGCGGACCTTTTCACAGTGCCGTAGTTTCAGTATTTTCAAAAATGATACCTAACCTTGAAGAAAAAGCACCAGAAAATGTAAACAAATTGTTTAATACGTTTTTAACATCTTCTTTTCTTATATTCTTGATTCTTGGTGTGCTTGTTTTTGCGTTTTCAGATGTAATTATGCAGCTGATTATTTCCAAAGGTTCACCTGAATTGATACATCTTGCAAGTATGCATTTGAAAATAATGGCACCTGTTTTAACAGTCGGCGGTGTTGTCGGAATTTACTACGGTGTTTTGATTGTTTATAAAGAGTTTTTAATACCTAATATTTCGCCCATTCTTATGAGTGTTGCAATTATTGCTATAATTTCTCTTGTTCATAACGACAACTCCGGCATTATTCTTGCGGCGGCAACAACTGTAGGTGCTTTATGCCAGTTTGTTTATCAACTGCCAAAGCTTAAACAGCTGGGTTTTAAATTTAAACCCAATCTTGAGGTTATGAACAACCCTCAATTTAAAAATATTCTTGAGCTTTTATTCCCTGCAATATTAAGCTCTACTGTCGGACAGGTGTATATTTACGTTGATATGTTTTTCGCCTCGCAATTACAAGAAGGCGCATGGTCGGCAATCGGTTATGCAAACAGACTTTTTCAGTTCCCTGTAGGGGTGCTTGTCACTGCTTTTCTTGTTCCGTTATTCCCTATTTTTTCAAAACTCGTTGGCGAAAAAGATTATGACAACATAAGATACTATTTTAACAAAGGTGTGGGACTGTTGAATTTTGTGGCATTCCCAATACTTGTATTGATTTTATTGCTCTCGACAAATGCAATACAGTTAATTTTTCAACGTGGTGCCTTCAACGAAGTTGCAACAATGATGGTGTCCGAGGCACTTTGCTATCTGTCGATTTCTATTATATTTTATGTATTCAGAGATTCAATAACCAGAGTATTTTATGCTTTTAATGATTCCAAAACACCGTTTCTGGTAGCATTATCATCTATTGTCATAAAATTTGTTTTAAACTTTTTATTTGTAAAACAGTTAGGCATAGGCGGCATTACACTTTCGACCTCTTTCGTAACATTGATAAATGGATTCTGGCTCGGACTTTTAATAAAGAAAAAAATGAGCATGGATTATGGCGTATATTTCAAAAATCTTTTTAAAATGGCTGTGATATCTATTGCTACATATTATGTATGTTTGGGAGCCTACAAATTATGGGATAAACATTTTGAACCAACACAATTCTTGTTGATTGTAAAAATTATTTTAATAACACTTTTGTGCGGAATTGTTTACAGTATATTTGCCGCAATTGTAAGAATCCCTTACGTGTTTGAACTTTACGGCAGGGTAAAAGGCAAATTGATGAAATTTAAAGGATAATAATTTATGGATATTTTCAGTGATACGACTTATGTAAAAAAATTAAACGAAAAATTAAAACAAGGCGGGGTAATTGCCTTTGTGACAGATACGGTCTGGGGTGTAGGCTGTCTTCCGGACAGCGAAAAAGGTGTCGAAAATATATATGAACTCAAAAACCGTGACCGTTCAAAACCGCTGATTTTAATGTCCGACAGTGTAGAACACCTTTTGCCGTATGTAAAAGATATTCCCCAAAAAGCTCATGAATTGATGGAAAAACATTTCCCCGGAGCATTAACTCTGATTTTTGAAAAATCTGACAATACTCCGGATTATGTCACATCATTTAAAAATACTGTCGGAATCCGTGTTCCGAACAACCCCTTTTTTAAAAACCTGTGCGAGATTATAGACGGGCATGTTCTCGCCACAACAAGCGCAAACCTCTCCGGACAAAAAGCAGCTTCTACATATAAAGAAGCTGTTGAAAATGTAGGGAATCATGTGGAATATGTATTTGAAGATTACGGATTCAAGGCACAGGGACTGGCTTCTACTGTTGCACTGGCTGTAAATGATGAAATAAAAGTACTGCGTCAGGGTGAAATATTTATTGAACAGATGTAATTTACATTTTAACTTTACAAAAGATAAAAAAATATGATAAATTCCCAAGTTTGAGATAAAATTATACTATCTATAAGACTTAGGGAATTTATTTTATTATGATAAAAAAAGTTTTGATTGCCAACAGAGGCGAAATTGCTGTCAGAATAATAAGAGCTTGTAAAGAATTAGGAATAAAAACAGTAGCTGTTTATTCTCAGGCAGACTCGGATTCATTACATGTAAGCCTTGCTGATGAAGCTTATTGTATAGGTCCTGCACAGAGTGCAAAAAGTTATTTAAATATACCTGCAATAATTTCGGTTGCACTGACAAGCGGTGCCGACGCAATTCATCCGGGATACGGCTTTATGTCTGAACGCTCTGATTTTGTTGATATTTGCTGTGACCACGGTATAAAATTCATCGGACCTTCGGCTGAAGCAATGCGCAAAATGGGTGACAAAGCAACAGCCAGAAAAACAATGACAGCAAACGGCGTTCCCGTAACACCGGGAACAGACCTTGTTGAAGATATTGACGCAGCTAAAGAATTTGCCGCAAAAGCAAAATATCCTGTTATTGTAAAAGCTACGGCAGGCGGCGGCGGAAAAGGCATGAGAATTGCAAATTCACCTGACGAATTGGAAGAAGCAATCACCCTTTGTCAGACAGAAGCCCAAAATGCTTTTGGCAACGCAGGTGTTTATCTTGAAAAATATATTATAAATCCACGTCACATTGAGGTTCAAATTATTGCAGACAGCTACGGTAATGTTGTTCATTTAGGAGAACGTGACTGTTCTGTTCAAAGAAGACATCAAAAACTTTTAGAAGAAGCTCCGTCGCCTGCAATAGACGAAAAAACCAGAAAAGCTATGGGTGCGGCAGCTATTACAGCAGCTAAATCCATCGGTTATGAAGGTGCCGGCACGATAGAGTTTCTGCTTGACCATGACGGCAGCTGGTATTTTATGGAAATGAATACACGTATTCAGGTTGAACACTGTGTATCAGAAATGATTTCCAGCGTTGACCTTGTAAAAGAACAAATCAGAGTTGCCGCAGGCGAAAAACTTTCATTTACACAAGACGACATTGAACTAAGAGGTCATGCTATTGAATGCCGCATCAATGCAGAAGATGCCGACAAAAACTTTATGCCCTGTCCGGGTGAAATAAAAGGCTACATTGCCCCCGGCGGTTTTGGTGTAAGAGTTGATTCACACTCTTATACAGGTTATAAAATTCCGCCTTATTATGATTCCATGATAGGCAAACTCATTTGCTGGGGCAGAGATAGAGAAGATGCAAGAAAAAGAATGCTGCGTGCACTTGATGAATACGTTATAACAGGAATCAAAACAACAATTCCTTATCATAAAAAAATTCTTACAAATGACGTTTTCATTTCAGGGAATTTCAATACAGGTTTTATTGCAGAACACATGACTGTGCAAAAAGAAGAAGAAACAGAAGAAGTAAAAGTTTAAAAACTAATTTATCTTGCATAAATTTCTTCTTTTTTAACGGCATTATCCTCAGGAATGTAGTTTTTTAAATAAACTACGGCATCCTGTGGTGTTGCTGCAATATAATATAAATTTTTTGCTTTTTGGTTTGCAAATTTTTGATTTATTATTTCATCAAAAAAGTTTAATAATTTATCATAAAAACCGTTTGTATTTAGTATAACAATTGCTTTTTGATTATACCCGAGCTGTTTTTGCACAATCATTTCGCTTAATTCTTCAAGTGTGCCGAATCCGCCGGGTAATGCGATAACTGCCTCAGAAAGTTCATCCATTTTTGCTTTACGGCTTCTCATACAGGGAGTTAAGAAAAATTCGTCACAATAATCAGAATATACATCCATTTCATGGAGTTTTTGCGGCATAACACCAATAATTCTACCACCATTCTTTTTCACATTTTCTGCACAAGCCCACATTAAACCAAGACAACTCCCGCCGTAAACCATATCCATGCCTGCATTTGCAAGCAATACTCCAAGCATTGCTGCTTCTTTATAATATATTTCATCAAGATAATTGCAAGATGAGGCGAATACACACACTTTATTTATCATTTTTTAACCTTCACTAAGAATTTTGTTATATGTTTATAATAGCATATAATTGTTTTATGCCCGAAGAATACAAAAAAAATATATATTATATTTTAACCGCACTGCTGTTGCTTTCCGGTCTGTTTTTAAGAATCCTTTTTTATGCTTACGGTCGTCCATTCTGGAATGATGAAGCGGCTCTTGCAATAAATTTAACTGACAAAAATTTTTTAGAGCTGTTTTTACCGCTTGTACATGAACAGGTAACACCGCCGTTATATGCAATTATTTGCAAATTTTGCTCTTTATTTATTACTAAAGCTGAATATGCCCACAGGCTGCCGGCTCTTGTCTGCGGAATATTTTCGCTGCCGTTATTTTGGATTCTGGCAGAAAAAACATTAAACAACAAAATTGCAAAAATCTTTGCGGTTATGCTTTTTGCCTTAAATTATCAGTTAATATATTATTCTCAAGAATTAAAGCAGTACTCCTGCGATGTTTTATTGTTTTTAGGAATTTTAGTTTCATATTTTTATTTAGAAAATAAGAACACAAGCAAAAAAATGCTTGCTGCTCTAAGCTACGGATACGCAATATCAATGTGGTTTTCTTATACGTCAGTGTTTGCCATTTTCATTGTATTTTTATTGTGCTGTATAAAAAAAACCGGCGTTTTAAAACGCTTTACTTTTCCTGCACTTTCACTAGTCGGACTGGTCTTCTTTGTAAAAAACTATACAACCGATGCCGCTTTACACAGTTTTTGGGATAACGGTTTTATTTCCGCTGATTTTTCCAACTTTGCAAAGCTAATATTCAATAATATGATTTTTTACTTTACTGATTTCAACTGGAAACTGTTTATTGTAATAGTATTTGCCGCAGGCGTATTTTATTGTTTGAAAAATCTAAAAACTCCAAATAATTTTATTTTAATTCTGCCGGCTACACTTGCTTTGGGACTTTCATATTTCCATATTTATCCAATGTACACAAGAACCGCATTATATCTGCTTCCTGTCGTTTTTTTGATTATGGCTAAAACCTTTGACTTTCGTTTTTTTGAAAAAAAAGCAGGTGCTTTTACAGCCGGAATACTTACTATTATCTTTACTATTTTCGTTTTTAAAACCGATTTCATACAGGTTATACAAAAAAAATATTACAGAGAAACAACACCACAACTTTTAGCTTTGTATCTGGAAAAAGCTAAAAATACGGATATACTTGTTATTCCCCATTTGAGTGCGATAAATTATGAATATTATTCAAAAAAGACTAACCTAAACAATAAAAACGTAATAATTATTAAACCTGAACTTTATGAATATGACAGAATAAAAACAATATATGATACACTGCCGAAAGCTTCTTATTATGTGCTTTTAACCCACTCAGGCGATAAAAAACTTGAGCTTGAAAATCTTAAAAAATATGCAATGTCACAAAAAAATTTCCAAATTTCTGCTGACGGGTTTGACAACGCTTTAATTTATTTTCAAAAGCAATAATCAATATAAATTAAGATATGTAACAATAACGGTTTAAATATATAAAGTTTTCTCTGAAATAAGCCGATAGCCTTAATAAGGTAAAGGTCATGTCAGGAAAAGAAGTTACACAGTCGAATAGAATGGCGGTTATTTATAGCATTGCAAAAGGTGATGCTGATAAGGCAATACGCCTGCAAAAATTGTCTAATACAGAATTACAAGAACTCCTTGCTAATCCTGAAAAAATTGATAAGACAATAAATCCTCAAGAGTCGCCTTTGTTGAACTTTCTTACAGGTTCTCCGTCTAAGACAGATTCAAAAAATAATATTTTCACAGGAAATATAGAAAACAGAAATTTTGACTCCATGGATGGTTTACAGGTTGAAAAGACAACTTATGCGGCACAAACTGCACCTGTATCACAAAGCAGAGAAGTTAGCGAGAAAAAAGTTGAACAAAATACAAATACAAACAATACCGAAAATTCAAGAGAACTAACTGATGAAGAATTAATGCAAAAATGGGAAGAACTTCCTCAATATGTAAAAGATTTGTACACAACATACCTTGATAACCTTACCGAAGCCGAACGTATAGAAGCAGAAAAAGGTTTTCTTGACAAACTCAGAGATTTCTTTACTCAAGGATTTAAACTTTCTGCTTATACAAACAATCCGGGAATGATGCTTGTTGACGGTGAAGCCTGGGAACAGGGAGTAAAAGATGCACTTACAAATGACGTGCAAAAAAAGCTCAAGAATGACGAAAAAAATATAAAACAGCTGGCAAACCTTTCTTTAAACTTTGAAGAAAACATTGATGAAATAAAAAATATTTTAAAAGATATTCTTGGCATTGAAGTAACAGACGATGAAATAAGAGCTAATAAGGATAAACTGCTTCAAATAGCAGAACTTTCACAAAATTTTGATGCAAATTTAGGACAAATTACGGAAATCTTTAAAGAAATGACCGGTCTTAATGTGCTTGAAGAAGATTTGTTAAAAAATAAAGAAAATATAGACAAATTAAATCAAAAAAGCAGTGAACTAGAAAATCAATATCAGGATATAAAAAATAAATATAAAGAAATCACAGGCAAAGAACTTTCTGATGAAGAATTTGAAAAACTTCTCAACGGCGAAAAGGAAATTGATAATGAAGAATTTAACCAGCTGATTCAGGATTATTTGCAGGGTTATGAAGAATTTGCCGATATAGCAAGTGATGTTGTATCAGGTGTCGCTTCCTTCGGAGCCTTTTGCGGTGCAACTATTGCAGCGGGTCCGGCAGCAGGTTATGCGGCAGCAGTGGCAACAGGTGCAGGCATAAAATACGGCATGAAAAAAGCAAATGCTGCAAATAAAAGTGAGGGATACACAACTGCAGCAGCTGACTTATTTTCCGGCGGCATTGGCGGTTTGTTTAATGCAATAGCTCCGACCGTCGGCTCTGCAGCAACAAGAGCTGTATTTAACAGAGGCGGGGCTAAACTGCTTGAAAAAGTCGCCTTGAAAAGCAGTAACAAAGCTCTGCCTGAATTTATAAACAAAGCTGTTTCTTTCGACAACCAGTATCTCGGTGCAAGCACAGCTCAAAAATATGCTGCCCGTTATATGCAATCGGCAGTCGAAGGTGTAACCTCAATAACACCTTACAACATAGTTGAAGAACTTACTGCTGACGAAGCAGATAAACAGGGGTGGAGTAATGTTGTAACAAACTCTTTGTTAGGCGGTGCTATTTTTGGTCCTGTAATGGATTTAGGCTTTAGAGCTATAGGCAAAGGTTTTTCAAAATTTATACCCGAAGGCGGCAATGTTTCTGAAATAATACCCGGGATACAGGCAGGCAGTCCTGCGAGTGCTGCTGCATATAAAAACATACAGCAAATCTCAGATAATACTTTTAATGTTAATATCGGCGGTAAAAATGTCAGCGTTACAATTGACAAATCACACCTTCCTGCCGATCCGGCTTATATTTATGCTACAGCTTGCAAACAATCAGGCATAAATACAAAAGAAGAAATGTTAAAAACCCTCGGTTTAAAAGAATTTACCCTTCCTGATGACCCTCAAAAATTGAATTCATTTGTGGCTAATTCCAGACAATACGATGATATGATTTTATCAGCAACAGACGGACAGAATACTTATTCCGTTAAAGTTAACGGTGACGGAACTGTCACACTCAGTACGGTGACTGGCTCCGATAGCAATAACTATGCCGTAAATACTATTACAATGTCTGTAGAAGAATTTACACAAAACTATAAAATATCCGGCTATTTAAGAGAAACTCTGCCGGAATACCTCACAGACAAAAAATTAGACAGAATGGCGGATAAAAAGAATATATTAATTCAAAGAAGCGCAAATGATGAAACCTCCAAAGAAGTTATTCTGGAAAGTATAGACCCTGAAACTCAAACAGTAACGATTAAAATAATAAGTTCTGATATAAATGGAAATTGTAAAGTACAAACCCGACAAATGTCTTATGATGATTTTATAAACAAAGTACAGTCCGGTGAAACCGTTGAGCGAGCTATTGCAAAAGTGCATTATATTGCACAAAAATACGGGTACGATGAATATACTTTAAGAGAACACTTATTTAAAGGATTAGATGTTAACCACCCTGTATTCAAAGATGAAAAAACTACAGTTGCATATATAAATGATTATATTAAAACAGTCCGTCTGACAAATCCTCAAGGCGAACCCGTATTTAACTATGCACGATATAACTATAGAACAAAAAAAGTTGAAAGTTATAATGACCTGACAACAGTAAAAAATGCCGTTGCTTTTAAATATGCAAACCCTGAATTTTCACAGCACGTAGATTATCTGCTAAATGCGCTTAAAAACGGACAAATATCACAAAAAGAATTTCGTAATGCTGTTAAAGCTCTGGAAAACGGCTATGTATCAGATACAACAATGGATTGGGTTATAAATAAAGGTCTTGTAAAAAACGGTAAAGTAGATTTTGGCGGTTTAATAGACAATACCGTTCCGACAGGCGAATTAGCTGCAAGAAGAAATGAGTGCATATCAAAAGTTAAACAAATAATCGGCAGTGAACGTTTTTCAGAACTTCAAAAAATACTCGGCGATGATATGACAAAAGTTCAATGGGAAATGACTAACGGAATGGATACAAATGAAATAATCCGTTTTGTAGAAGATATAAAAAATATTAGTTTGCTAAAACGTGCACAAATAGATCCTGAAAACTTCTTTATAAACATTGAAGGTTATGGCAGAAATGCAGATTGGGCAAAATCTATGACTCAGACCTCCGATTATGCTGCAATGTTAATAAAAGAAGGAGCAAGTCTTGAAGAAGTATTAGATGCAATTTCATACGATACCCGTCAAATGGATTTAAAAAGCGGTACGAATGATATTGTCAGACTCGAGGCTTCCGGTGTTTTGAGATATAAACATCCTCGTTGGGCTAAAGTTGGTGCTGTCACGCCTTATGGCGGCGGCAGTAAATATGATGTTTACAAAGACAGATTTGACAAACTTGTACCCGGTAAAGGTAAAGAATTGCACAATCCATATCCCGATATGGAGCTTACCCGTATCGGTTTTTATAATGGTGAAACAGCAATGATTCACCCTAAAGGGGAATATGCCGAGGCTGCATTAAAACATGTAGATAATATCTATAAAGAATTACAGCAAGAGTTTGCAGGCAGAAAGGTAACTAATGCGGACTTGCCTTATATAAACGAAAAAATTGCGGAAATGCACTGGATTCTCGCTCATTCAATGCCGTGGGGCAGAGGCTCCGACGCAATTGCTAACGCTTTCGTTAAATCTGTTTATAAATCATTAAATATAAAAACCTATCCGCCGGCAAAAAATGTATCATTTGACCTTGAAGCGTTCTGTACAGAACTTTCTGATTACAAGAAAAACTATGCTAAATACTATTCACGTCCGCCGGAAATTATTGAATAATATGTTATAATTAATTAAATATTTACTCAGGAGCAATTATGGACTTTTTAAAACCCTTTAAAACAGAACCGATAAAACCATATATACCGACAGTACAAAAATGTGTTGACGAAAAAGTTATATTACCCAAACAGGTCGTTGACTTTTTAAAAACTTTAAAAACTGCGGCAACATCAGATGATATAGACTCTCTGCTGCAAAAAAATACCCATGAGAATTTAAACCCGAATACATATAAAACAGATAATATTATTTTTTATAAAACCGATTATGTTATTGCCGATATGGCAACAACTATGATACAAAATATAAATTCTTTTAATGTAAAATCTGTCCCGAAAATTTTATACAGATTTGATAATAACGAAATTGATAAAGTGCTTGTATTTAGTTTAAATACAAAAGATAAACTGGTGCCGTTTAATCCTTTAACTGCCACAGATCGTGCTAAAACAGAATTTTATGAAGATATAAAAAAACTTGCTGATAAAAAGTGTATTGATTTTGAAAACATTCAGGATTCCACAAACTGGTTTCAGACTGCCGATGGAACACAAATATATGTACTTGATCCTAATATAGGCGGTTATCTTGAAGATTCAAAAATTGAAAAACTTAAACAAAATGTTTTTAATACCTTATTCAACAATAAATAAAATCTCTTTAACAAATGCGCAAATAACTTGCCTATTGCAATAAAACAAGTATAGAATAATTATGAGCACAACCAAGCCCGTAAAAAACAAAAACGGTAAAATAAAACCGTGCCGGATTATTCTAAGATATGAGATTTTTAAAAAAACTTTTCAAAAAAACTATACCTAAAGTAGTAACAGCTATAATCGTATTGCTGTTTCTTTTGTCAGGATTTGTTTTTTGGGGCTGGTATGAAAAACAAATAAATAAATGCTGGGGAATTTATTACGTTCATCAGGGAGATAAAGCCTATAGGGCACACAAACTTGAAAAAGCAATACGTCTTTATAAAAAAGGACTTGAAAAATATCCCGAACACTCTCAGGCACGGTGCAACCTCGGTAATATTTATGTTAAATACGAAGACTATTTTTCCGCTGCAGAGCAATATGAAATAGCATTGCAATATGACCCTAAATTTATGGTTTGCCGCATAAATCTTGGCATTATTTCTGCAGAAAAATTAGCCGACTTTGACAAAGCAATAAGAGAATATCAAATTGCTTATGACACAAAACGTTTAACCTTCCATGTACCACTGATTTTTGACAGCGTAAAAAGTACCCGTGAAAACAGAACAATCGCCCTTTATAATATGGGTGTTGCATACAGAGGCAAATCTATTTTAACCGGTGAAAAAACTCATGCGGCAAATGATTATCTTGAAAAAGCCGCACAATGCTATAAAAAAGCACTGAAACGCAAAAAAGACAGTTATAATATATTGTATAACTATGCTTTAACAAATCACCTTCTCGGTAATTATAAAGAAGCAGGTTTAAGCTATTGCAAAGCAATAGAAATCGAGCCGCTGGCTTTTGACGCACATTACAATCTTGCCTTGCTTTTAAGAAAGCTTAAAAGACCTAAAGAAGCGCAGGAAGAACTTGAAAAAGCACTTTTAATAGTAAATACCGAACAAAATCCGCATATTGCCAGATACATTTTTGATGTCTATGCCGAGTCCGTGGAAAAATCAACCGCTCAAAGGGAATATGAAAAAAACCAAAGAGCTACTGCACCTGAAAGTCAGATAAAAGAAGGTATGAGAACTCCTCATATAGTTTCTGATGAAATAGAAAACGAAGACGACCCACTCGGTGTTACGCACATAACCTATGTCAACGGCAAGGTTGTAACGGATTCCGAAGAAGCGGATAAATATATGAAAAAAACCTTCAGTAAATGCGGCTCAAAACAACTGTTTGAAGATTTTGAAGATGAGGACCTGTTATACAATGGCAGATACGACAGAAGCTTCTAAAAAAGATAATTTTGATGAATTACAATTTTTAAGAGAAATTGCCCTTACACTCGCTTTTAGTGATGATTCTCAGGTGCTGTTGAATAATCTTAAAACAACCTTTGCAAAATATTTTCGCATTGAAAATTTTCAAATTTTTATAAAAGACGAATCGTCAAATATACTTAGAGATTTTGTAAAAAATTGGATAACTGTTGAAAAAAACCGGCAGCAAGAATTTGTTGAAAATATTTTTCAACGGCTTAAAAACGTTTGCGACAAAGGTTTTATTCTTAATAACAAACTTATTAAATATAGCGACAAAACCGAACAAATGTTTTTAAATAATCTCAAAGATAAACAAAATCTATTGTATTTTCCAGTATTCAATGAAAAAACCGCATTCGGAGTTATAGAAATTAATTTTAATGAAATTGAAAAAAACACAGCTTCTCAACATTTTTTAACTGTGTTAAGAATAGCTGCAGCACAGATAAATACTACCATTGTAAACAAAATTCTTAACCAGAAACTGTGTGTGCAGATTAAATTCCAAAAAGTAATGAAAAGTATTGCAAAGCTTATTGAAAACCAGTTTGAGCTTAATTACATTCTGCCTATTATCGGTGAATTAATCGACGGTTTTGTTACGGAACATTTGATATATATTTTTATAAAAGATAAAAATAACAAATTCAAACTGTTCTGGCCGTTAGATTGTCAGGATTCAAACATACTTTCTCTTTTACCAAAAATAAATGATAAAAAAAACTGTGTTATATCAAAAGACGGCAAAGCCGGACTTTTTGCTTTAAAAAATGAAGATAAAATAACAGGCGTAATAGCCGCTGGCAGCAATATTGACAAATTATCAAAAGCAGATATTGATTATCTGCAGCAATTGACCCTGCAGGCTTCTGTTACCACACAGCGTGCAAATTCTTACGCTCAAGTTTTAAAATATGCGACACTCGACGCTTTAACAGGTCTTAATAACAGACGTCAGTTTGAAGTACGTCTAAAACAAGAAACAGCTAACGCAATAAGAAACAAAAAACCTCTCTGCTGTATAATGCTTGATATTGATTATTTTAAACACGTAAATGACACCTGGGGGCATTCTGCAGGTGATTGTGTGTTGAAAAATGTTGCAAAAATTATTTCACATGAACTTCGTGAGTACGATATCGCATCACGCTACGGAGGGGAAGAATTTTGTATTCTGCTTCCGGATACAAAAATAAAAGAGGCAGCTTTTGTTGCCCAGAGGCTTAGAAAAGCTGTTGAAAAAGCAGAGATAAATATCTCCGACGAAGGATTAGCCGGTGAAGTTTTAAATGTAACAATAAGTATAGGCGTCAGCGAGTTTGACGACACCTTTGACTCGGCGAATAAATTACACCAATACGCTGACGCTGCGCTTTATGAAGCAAAACGCAGAGGCAGAAACCGTGTAGTTGTCTACGACGAAAGTTTAAGCTAATTTACAAGCTTAAATATATCCTTACAAATTTTGAAAACATCTTTTGCCATATCAATTGAAAGCATGTTCGGTCCGTCGCAAAGAGCCTTATCAGGATCCGGATGAATTTCAAAAAATAATGCCTTGGCTCCTGCAGCCATAGCTGCTTTAGCAAGAGTAGAAACATATTTTCTTTCGCCGGAAGAACATTCTCCCGCACCGCCCGGGAGCTGTACACTGTGGGTTGCATCAAACACCACAGGAATACCCATTTCCTGCATTATAGGTATGCCTCTCATATCTACAACAAGATTGTTATAACCAAAGCTTGTGCCTCTGTCAGTAAAAATCACTTTGTCATTTCCTGAATCAACAACTTTTTGCGCCAGAGGTTTCATTTGAGCAGGTGCAAGGAACTGCCCTTTTTTAATATTAACAATTTTACCTGTTTTAGCTGCAGCGACAAGTAAATCTGTCTGCCTGCAAAGAAAAGCCGGAATTTGAATTATATCAGCAACTTCGGCAACAGGTGCAGCCTGATCGGGTGTATGGATATCAGTAACTACAGGCAAGTCGAACTCTTTTTTTACTTCTGCCAATAATTCCAGCCCTTTTTCCAGCCCCGGACCTCTAAAGGATTTTATTGAACTTCTGTTTGCCTTGTCAAAAGACGATTTAAACACATAGTTTATATCAAGCTCGGTTGTAAGCTTTTTTAACGCCTCTGCAACCGTAAAAAGTATATCTTTACTTTCAATTGCACACGGACCTGCAAGAATAGTGAGTTTATCTCCTCCGATTTCAAAATCTCTTAATTTTACCGGTTTTATGTTCATAGACTATATCTCCATAATTATTTTTTGACAATAACGCATCATGATTGTAAAATTTAGTTAAGTATATCTAATTATATCATTAAAAATTTATTCTCGGTTATTATCGGAATAATTATAGTAGGAGCATAACAGTATGTTAATTGAAGAATTATTAGAAGATGCCGTAGGACAAGGTGCCAGCGATATTCACATCTCAGCAAACCTTCCGCCGGTATTTCGTATAGACGGTAAGTTAATAAGAACAAACAATGAAATGTTAACTGCCGAAAACGTAGAAACATTGATTTTCCCTATCTTAAACAACGAACAGAGAAGAAAATTGGAACAGGATTGGGAACTCGACCTTTCATACGGTATCCATGGCTTAGGCAGATTCCGTGTTAACGTGTATAAAAACAATAACACTTATGCCGCTGCATTCAGAACGATTAATACAGTATGTCCGACATTTGAATCATTAGGACTGCCGCCGATTGTAAGAAAAATTACCGAAAGACCAAGAGGCTTGATTCTTGTAACAGGTCCTACGGGTTCAGGTAAATCTACAACTCTGGCTTCCATGATTGACTATATTAACGAAAACCGTAACGAACATATTTTGACAATCGAAGACCCTGTCGAATTTGTTCACAAATCCAAACAGAGCGTTGTTCACCAGAGAGAACTCGGACAGGATACAAGATCTTTTGCTAACGCACTTAAGTCAGCACTCCGTGAAGACCCTGATATCATTCTCGTAGGTGAGTTGCGTGACCTTGAAACTATCTCGCTTGCTATCACAGCTGCAGAAACAGGTCACTTGGTTATGGGCACACTTCACACCTCATCAGCCAGCCAGACTATCGACCGTATCATCGACGTATTCCCGCAAGGTCAGCAGCAGCAGATTCGTATTATGTTGTCAAACTCTCTTTGTGCGGTATTTTCACAAACACTTTTGCCTAAATTAACGGAAACAGGTGAAAAGAAAGGTCGTGTAATGGCGTTAGAGGTTATGGTTGTTAACGGTGCTGTTGCAAACCTTATCCGTGAAGGTAAAACTTCTCAAATGTATTCTGCAATACAAACAGGTGCACAACACGGCATGCAGACTCTTGAAACATCTCTTGCCAACCTTTATAAGAAAAATCTTATTTCAGCAGAAGATGCTCTTGCCAAAACAAGCCGTCCTGATGAATTGAGAAGACTTATTAATTTGAATTAAAAAAAATAATTTACAAAATAAAAAAAACCGGCTTTAAATCAAAAAGCCGGTTTTATTTTTTTTCATCTTTTTTCATCATTATGTTCTTTTTAATATAGTCCTGAATATCAGCAGATATTTGTACATTTTGCAATCCAAGATTGTACTTTCTTAATTCGGCAAGGGTTTTTTGTTCCTGCTCAAGGTCTTTTTGTTTAATTTTTATAGAATTTTTTACTGCCTCAAACTCACCGGATTTGTCTGCTGTTAACATTTTGGTGATTATGTAATCTATGTTATCCGATTGAACTCCGTATTTTGCTGCCAGCTCTTTTACACTTATTCCATAAGGCAATTTATAAAGCCATTGCAGTGAAAAGGCATCACGAGGAGAAATACTGACAACTCCGTATCTGTGCGGTGTGTACATTATATCAGTTTGGTACGGACTGTGTCCTAACCCTAAGGAGTGTCCAATTTCGTGTAAAATAGTGTGATAGACTTCGTTTTCGTCTTGATACTCCTGATGTATTATCCCGTCGGAAAGTCCTATTTCTACTTCAGCAGAATAAAGTCTGTTCATTTTGTCATATTCAAAATAACAATGCCCCAGAGATTTTCTGTCAACCCTTCGCCAATTAAGATTGACCATAGATTCGTTCATCGTTTGAACAATTTGAAAACGTATCTTGCCGCCGCTGACCTGTTCCCATGCTTCCAAAGCCCTTTTTACATATCCAAAGTACTTATAGCTGTCATTTTGTTCACGTTTATACCACCTGAACGGGGCAATATAAAATTTCAGCGGAAAACAGGTATCAGGCCATCTGATAAGCTTATTATCTTTTAAATTATCTTGAAGATATGTTAGTTTTTCCTTCATATTTATTATTATATCATTAAGATTACAGTTAATTTAATAACAGATTTCAGGTTATTAAGTATAATAAATATTATAAATAATACTGTAATTTCTATCACTTTTATAAAAATTTTTATTTAAAAAGCAAAAAATTTTTTGTTGATGTTTTATTTTTTGTACAAATAAGAAAGGTTTAAGTGTTATGTCATTAATAAACGAATTAAAAAAAATAGACGGTTCAGTTTTAAAAACATACAAAAATATGAGAAATGGCAATATAACTCATATTTTAACCAGTGAAATAGGCGGCAGACGAATAGGTGTTAAAGCCGTTAATTGTGATGCATACGAAAACCCTTACAGAATAATCGATATAGCAAAAAACCGGCACGATATATATGAAAAATCTCAAGATGGAACTACAATACTACACAGCAACGGCAAAACACAAAGTTTTCCTAATTTAATTTTTAACACTGTTTGTGAAAGGATTTTTGGCAAATAAAAAGCCCCTGCAGTCCCAACCGGCAAAGGCATGATGTTAATAAATTAGGATTTTTCAGTGAGTATCGTATTTTCAGGTAAAAATTATAAAAATAATTTTTATCTGATTTGTCCTTCAATATTATGAACTAATTAATTGCAAAACTTCCTGCAGCAACGATTTGTTTGTTGAAATAAGTTTGTTAGCAACGTCAAGCTGCATTTTTGCCTGCTGATAATATGTAATATTGGCTTTAAAGTCACAGTTTGACATTTCTAAAAGACCGCCTCTGACTTCCCCCCTGCCGATTACAGGTCTGCCGGATTCTGCTGTTTCTATAAACTCACCCTGTTTTATTTCATACAAACCTTCAGGATTGTGGAAATTCATAATAGCAAGTTTATATAACGGCACAACATTTTTTCCGCCGTCTGATTTTCCGTACAAAATACCGTCGCCTTTAAATTCAAACTCGTCATATTTGCCTAAATATTTACCGTTGTTAGGGTCAATCCAGAGTTTTATGTTTGTTGTGGGCAAATTTACTGCACCGCCTTTTATACCCGTTTCTGCATAAATATCAGCATCAATAGGCTTGGTTCCCTGCATAATTTCGCCCTTATCATTAAGTATATAGCCCTGGACGGTATAACCGCTCGGGTTTTTATATACACCTTCTTTATCAAAGGTAAATTCACCCAATCTTGAATATATTATTTGTCCATCCGCACGGCGCAACGTAAAATAGCCTTCACCTTCAAGAAATACGTTCTCATTTGAAGTACCCGGGGTAGATTTACCCTGACCTACGTTTTTGTTGAATCCGTCTATAATAGCAGAGTTCAAAAAAGTTTTAAACGTTGCCTGTGTTTCTCTATACCCGGGGGTATAAATGTTTGTCAGGTTTTCACCGATTGCATCCATCCAGCCGGCTGTAGCTTTTTGTGTATTTAGAGCGTTTACGAATGAATCATTCATTTATTACTCTCCTTTGTCTTGTTCTTGATTTTGTCTTTCTTTATTTTTTTGTCCGTTGTTGGACTGTCTGTACAAAAGGTCATTGTATGGCAGATTCTGGTCATCAAATCTCTGTCTTAAAGAATCTATGTTGTTTCTTAAATACATTTCAACAGCTTTATCTCCGGGGATAAATTCTGCTGAAATTTTCCCTTTTGTGTCTATTTTCAATATTACGGAAACATTATTGTCAAAACTTATTCGTACAGGTTTTTGTTCGTTATAAGCTTTGGTTATCAAATCAGTAAGTACTTTTGATGTCTGCTGTGTTTTATAGGTAGGTCCTATTTCGTCCGCAAATTTTATTAAAGAAGTTTTATCACCGTTTTGTTGTATTGCAAACTGCTTGTTATCCACCAAATCGGCAAAAAATTTAGCATCTTCTTTGGAAATTTTTAGGGTATCAAAATTGTGTATAGCTGTAATACCTTTTATTCCGCCTATAGTATCAAAATTAAACTGATTAATATACTGCTGATTAACGATATTCTGGTTTTGTTGATTTTGCTGCTGCATTTGGTCAGCTGAAACCTTATCGGCATTTTTTTGTTCTTCTAAAACTGTTTTAAAATCACTGTTTTTTTCATCAGTTTTTTCTTCTGTTTTACCCTTTTTATCCTCTGTTTTCGAGGAAGAAGAAACTTTTTCATCTTTAGAAGCAGAAGATGATTTTATATCATTTTCCGTATCACGGGATTGTATGCTTTCTGTTTTTGATGTTGATGAGCTGCTTGCTGTTACGTTCATTTTGGGTTATATTCCTTCTTCATTGTAGAGGGGGTTTTTCATTAATTCTTTAAGAAGTTCTTCCTGTTCTTCTTCCTGTTTTTCTTTAGTTTTAGCAAAATATTTTTGTATTGCGACTTCGGAAAGTTGTTTGAGTTCCGCCTTTTTTTCTTCTTCTATGTAGGCTTCTCTGCAATGTTCCTTGTGTTTTTCAAGTACTTTAACGGCTTTTTCAAGTTCTCTTAATTTGTCTTTTTCTATATCAAGAGCTTCCTGAGCCTTTTGTCTGTCCGCTTCAAGACCTTCACCTTTGACATACAGATGTTTTAAATATGTGTCATAAGATTCATACATTATGAAATCTGCCTGACGCATGTTTTGTCTTGTAGAAGCTATTTCTTTGTTATTCCTTTCTATAAGTCCTTCAATTTTTAGCACTAATGCCTGAGCGTTGCGTACGTTTTGGAGTTGTTCTTCTTTTTTTCTTATTCTGAAATCAAGAATTTTTTGGAGTCTGTAACGAAAAGGCATGGGGATCGCTAATTTACTATTCTACAAGTTAATTATTGTATATTGTCAAATATATTACCACATCTGTTTGTATGATTATGTTTTAATAAATTTTAAAAAAAAGTCAAATTTTTATATTTTAAAGATTGCTCCTTCTATCGATATCACAAACCATGTGCTTTATGATATTATATTTTGTAAATATATTAAATCGCATTAATAGAAACACGAGGTATCTGTTTTGAAAAATATATTAAAAAATTACTGGCTTACTGCTTTAACTTTAATAATGGTTATTATTGCAGGAACGCTGACAAATTCTTCCGGTGTTTTTGCTTCATCACCGCAGCAGCTTTATGATCAGGTATGGAAGCTTGTTAATTCAAAATATGTTGACCACACAAACAACCAGCAGGACTGGAAACGCTGGAAGTGTAAATATGATAAAGTCATAAAGACAGATGAAGATGCTTATGTTGCAATCCAAACAATGCTTGCAAGCCTTAATGACCCTTACACAAAATTTTTAGATCCGAAAGAATTTGAAGAAGAAACAAGTTCAATAAAAGGTTCTTTAAAAGGCATAGGTGTACAAATAGGACTAAGAGAAGGCAAACTTCTTATTATCGCCCCAATTGAAGATACACCCGGTGAAAAAGCTGGCTTACTTGCAGAAGACGAAATTCTTGAAATCGACGGACAATCTACAAAAGGAATAACAATTGATAAAGCGGCTGACAGAATAAGAGGTGAAGAAGGAACTTATGTAACCCTCCTAATTAAAAGAAAAAATCAGCCTAACAAATTATACAAAATACAACGTGCAGAAATTGAAATAAAATCAGTTTCTACAAAAATTCCTGAAAAAGTAAAACTCGATGACAGTGTCGGATATATCAGACTAAGTTCTTTTATCAGCAAAAATGCTACAACCGAGTTTGAAAACGCATTAAACTATTACAAAGACAAAAAAGGTTATATTATTGACCTGCGTTCAAACCCGGGCGGACTTTTAAGCAATGCTATATTAATTTCCGATATGTTCTTAGACGGCGGTATTATTGTAAGCACGGTTGACAGAGATGGCTACAAAGACACAACCAGAGCAACAAGAAAATATATAACAGACAAACCAATTGTTATCTTAATTAACAAAGGAAGTGCATCCGCCAGTGAAATTTTCTCGGGTGCTATGAAGGACAATAAACGAGCCTTACTGGTAGGAGAAAATACCTTCGGTAAAGGTCTTGTTCAAGAAGTTAACAAACTTATGGGCGGTTCAGGTGCAAACATTACTATCCAAAAATATTTGACACCGAACGGTACTGATATTAACAAAAAAGGAATTGCTCCAGATGTTACCGTTGAGTTGACAGAAGATGACATCAAAAACAAAAATGATGTTCAGCTAAAAAAAGCAAATGAACTTCTTGTCCAGATGATAAAAAATCAAACGGTCTGTGTAAATAAAAAATAATATAATTTATAAAATAAAAACCCCTTTAAAAAAATAAAGGGGTTTTTATTAAAATTTTCTATAAGACCCGAGGACTTTTATATAGTTTGTGTTCAGTTTTATCAAATCTAAAACCTTTCGTGACGGTTCGTCCGTAATATGTCCTTCAAAATCAACAAAAAACACATACTCTCCGAGATTTTTTTTAGAAGGTCTGGAATCAATATAAGAAAGGTTTATATTAAGTGCGTCAAAAACGTTCAAAACTTTAACAAGAGCACCTGGCTGATTTTTTGTTGCAAAAGCAATACTTGTTTTATCACTGTCAGTTGCTGTTGTAGCGCAGCGTGAAAGCATTATAAAGCGGGTTTTGTTATCAGATTCGTCATTTATATTTTTAGCCAGAACATTCAGTTTAAAAAGTTCAGCTGTTCTTTTGTTAGCAATTGCGGCATAAGATTCATCAAGGTCAACAAGCTCCTGTGCAGCCTTGCTTGTCGATGCTTTTTCAATTTGTTCTATATTAGAATCAAAATGTTTATTTATAAAATTCTGACACTGTGCAAGAGCCTGCGGATGTGAAATAATCTTTTTTATTTTTTTTATATCTTTTGCTTTTGATACAAGACAATGATGAATAGGTATTACTGTTTCTGCACATATTTGAACATTAGCATTCTTAAGGCTTAACAGGTTATCGAGGGTTTCTCTGACCATTCCCTCAATAGAATTTTCTATGGGAATAATTCCTGCTGCATTAGTATTTAAGTCAACGTATTCAATAATTTTTTTTACAGTAGCAAACGGTATTTGCTCTATATTTTTTTGAGCAAGGATTGTTAAAAATTGATTTTTGGCTATCTCGCTGTAAGTTCCTGTCGGACCTAAAAACAAAAGCTCTTTAATTTCTTCATTTATCTCAATCATTTTGCCGTATGCCGTTTATCTGGTAAAATAACATATTATATTGTACAAAATTGTATAAAAATTGACAAATTGTACAACAGGATAAAAAATACTACTTAGACTTACGGGAAAAGGTATGGATACAAATATAAAATTCGGTACGGACGGCTGGAGAGCTGTTGTAGGCAAAGATTTTAACAAAGAAAATGTTGAAATTGTTACAAAAGCGATTGCACAATATATTCTTGAAAAAGACGGAATAAACAAACCTGTTATCATCGGTTACGACCCGAGAAATATGGCTAAAGAATTTGCACAATTTTCTGCAGAAATTTTATCAAACGCAGGTTTTAAAGTTACAGTATCATCAGAAGTCATACCTACACCGGTGCTTGCATTTAACGCACAATACAGAAATGCCGATGCTTTAATGTTCACGGCTTCACACAATCCGCCCGAATATCTGGGTATAAAATATATTCCGGATTATGCAGGACCGGCTACAACAAAAATAACCAATGCAATAATGGAAAATATAAAAAATATAGATTCCATTGTTTTTAAATCCCTGCAAAAACCTGAAATTAAATACGAATCTTTTAAAGAACCGTATTACAAACATATAGAATCAATTATAAATTTTGAAAAAATTAAAGAATACTTTACACGAGAAGATGACGACGGTGAAATTATATACGATGGTCTTTACAGTGCCAGCATAGGCTATTTTGACGAACTTTTAAAAAGAAACGGCATAAGCTGTGAAACAATGCACATGACTCATGATCCGAATTTTGGCGGTGGTATGCCGGAACCGAAAGCTAAATATCTGTCGGAATTAATCGATTTAATTGCCCGCAGAACAAGTGCAATAGGTTTGAGCAATGACGGTGACGGCGACAGATTCGGAATAATTAACGAAAAAGCTGAATTTGTTACACCGAATGAAATTATTGCTTTGCTTTTAGGGCACTTAATCAAGAATAAAAATTACTCCGGCAGACTGGTTAAAACTGTCGGGGCGAGCCAAATGCTTGACATTATTGCAGACTATTACAATATAGAAGTTATAGAAACCCCTGTCGGTTTTAAATGGGTTGGTGCTGCAATGCGTGAGTATGATGTCATAATAGGCGGTGAAGAATCAGGCGGTTTAAGTATAAAAGGACATATTCCCGAAAAAGACGGCATCCTTGCTGATTTACTTGTATTAGAAATGCTAGCTTATGAAAACAAATCTCTGTGGGAATTGCAAGAAGACTTAAGACAAATTACCGGCTGTACATTTATTAACGAGCGTGTGGATATAAAACTGCTTGATAATACACAACTGGAAATTTTAATGAACAAATACAATGAACTCGAAAAAATTGCAGGTTTTTTAATAAAAGATAAAGACGACAAAGACGGAGTAAAATACTATCTTGATGACGACAGAACATGGGTTCTTATCCGCCCGAGCGGCACAGAACCATTATTGAGAATTTATTTTGAGTCTGATTCAAAAGAAAAAATTGAAAAATTAAAGGAATTTTTTGCCTGATGAGTGAACTTAAACCTTTATTAATAAGAGATAACAAACAATCCATAATAGTATTTTGTATGATGTTTATTGCATTATTCATGATTGTTGCTCCGATTTCTCTATATGTAAAAGAGGCTTTATGGGGACTTGGTACTTTAATTTTTCTTGTGAGTTTAAGCATACTTGTTATAGTAAGAAGCACAAATAAAAACCAGCCCAGATTTGTCGAATTTAAAGAGGAAGCAATAAATTTTATTTATTGGAACGGAAATAAAAAAACCGTCGCTTTAAAAGAAATTGAATATATTAATGTTGACGGGCACGTTGGAAAATCAATAACTTCTCTTGTAACAATAAAAACCCAAAAAGATACAATAAAATTGTGGATAGAAGTTTTTGATACAACAAGAGATTTAATAAATTTTTTAAATAACAAAGTTGAACTGACGTACAAAGACAAAAACCACGAACGGGTGATAAAAGCAAATTTAAAACCGAATCCTTGGCGCAAAAGATTACGTACGGCATTTGCTTATTTCTGGGTCGCTATATTCTTTGCGATGGCAATTGCAATAAATTTAAACCTGCCTTCTATAGTAAAATAAATTTTATCAACTTTAAAATATTAAAAACTATCTTATTTGAATAGGCATTATCAAACAGAGATAATCGTCATCGCTGTCAGGTCTGAATAATGTAGCAGACAAACTGCCGCCCAAACCAATTTTAACCTTTTCAGATTCCATTATTTTTAAAGAATCGAGAACATATCTATAGTTAAATGCAATAGTAAGCTCATCATCCGTATATTCAGCAGAAATAGAATCTTCCCCCAATCCTGCATCAGGTGTATCCGCTTTTAAGAATAAAGTATTTTCTCCAAATATGAATTTAACAATATTTGTTCTTTCGTTAACCATTACGGCAACTCTTTCAAGAGCAGATATCATTTCTTCCCGGTTAACAATTGCATTTTTTTCACAGCTTTGAGGTATAAGCTGTTTGTATGGAGGGTACTCACCTTCAAGAATACGTGATGTCATAATCATTGAAGACGTTTTAAAGATTATTCTTGTCTTTTCTATAAACAAACATAATTTTTCTTCATTTAAGTCTTTAAGAAAAGAAGCAATTCTCAAAAATTCCTGCAATGTTTTGGAAGGAATTACACAGCTTATATCTGTTTCTTTTTCATTAGTTATTTTTTCAACAATTCTAGTCAGACGGTTGCCGTCAGTAGCAGCCATCTCTATATTTTCTTTTGAAATTGAACAAAAGACACCGCTTATAATGTTTCTATTTTCATAATTTGCCGCAGAAAATGCCGTATATTTAATTGATTTAATAAAAGGATTAATATCAATTTCAACACATTCTTTATTTTTTAATTCTTCTTCTGTAATTGTTTGAGGAAACTCATCAGCACTGATACCAATAAGTTCAAATTTAGAATTTCCGCAGATTATATTAACAACATTTGTTTCTGCATTTAAAGAAAAAACAACAGGCTTGTTGCTTAAACGAGAAACAATTTCAGAAAGTTTTTTAGCAGGCAATGTAATTTTACCGGGAGTTTGTACTGATGCAATTGTTTTTGATGTGATATTAATATCAAGATCAGTAGCTGCAAAAGTTATATAATTGTCAGAAGAAGCAACAATTAATATATTGGATAAAACAGGTTGTATTCCTCGTGCAACGGTTGTTTTTTCTACAATTTTTAAGTTTGTAAGCAAGGATTCTTTTTCTATAGTAAATTCCATGTTTGACATATTTTCTCCTGACGCATTTTTAAATAAAAATTTTTTTCTAAAAGTTTTTATTTTTTTATTTATAAATTAATTATATAAATAAATATAATAAAATAATAATAAGTAATAAAGAAAACTTTTTCTGTATAAAACTATTATAAATCAAACAATATAAAGATAAACACCTGTTCAAAACTTTGTTAATTTTTTGTAGAAAAATTTTCAATAATTTTTCAAAACTTAAAAAAATTTTTTTAATTATTTTTTATTTGTAGAAAACTAAAAACTTTTTACAAAAATTTGAACATTATTTTAAAACTTTTGAACAGGTTTTCTACAGGTAAAAATAAGAAAAATTTTAATATTATATTATAAAAATTTGGCATGGGTAATCATGGAAACCATTGCCATGCTTTATTTTTAACTTTACTTAATAATTTTTGAAATCATTTGCTTTTTGTTTATGAATCCAGCGTGCCATTTTTTGCTGTTCAAAACTCAGTGCAAAATTATACAAACTTTCTATTAAATTTCTTCCGGAAGGAGATTTACCGATAAACAAAAAATTTCCTGCTTTGTTTTTTGCAATGTAAATTTCTTTTTGCAAAATTTTATCGACATTACTTTTTGCCGGAGTTTCTATTTTTAGTTTTAACCAGATGTATAAAAGAGAAACAGAAGGTTTTTCTTCGTTTTCTTTTAAAAAGTCTGAAAATTCTTTTAGTATCATAATTTTTTTTGTACGGATAAAATATCTGTACTTTATTTCTTCTATTTAATTAATAATTGTACTTCTTTAAAATGTGGATGTTTTGAGGATTTTAAAAGTTCAAAAAGAACAATTTCTGTTGTCATTATTTTTGCACCTTCTTTTTCCATCAAATTTATACCTGCTTTAAATTCTTCTGTTTCACGAGATGCGCATGCATCTTTTACAACAAAAACATTGTAGCCGTTTTCTAATAAAGCAAGAGTTGTTTGTAACACACAAATATGTGTTTCTATGCCGAATATGAATATATTTTTTACATCTCTTAAGGATTCTTTTACACCATCCGTTTCAAGAGCATTAAAACTTGTTTTTTCAAAGAATTTAGCACTGTCAGGAAGACAATATTTTACAGAAGGGATAGTCGAACCCAACCCCTGTGGATATTGTTCTGTAATAATTGATTTTATGTTTAAAATTTTTGCTGTTTTTGCTAAAATTTCAGCTTTTTTTGCAGCTTTGTCTTTTCTGAGCATTGCTGTTAATTTTTCTTGAATATCGATGAATAAAAATGCAGAGTTTTCTGTTTTTATATCTATTGTCATAAAAATCCTTTCTTTAGGTAATAGCTGTTAATGTTTGAAAATCCTGTATAAAATCTTCCAGCATTTCTTCTATTTTTTCTTCGCTTAATTCATTAGTGTCTATATAGAATTTTTTTCTTTTTTCTTTATCCTGTGTTTTTTGAATGATTTCTATATTTATTGTTGTAAATCCCGGATAAGTTACAATAAAAGAGCTTTCACATTCAGGATTTTTTAAATTAAAACAGCTTTTTTGCTGGTTTACATTTTGTGTTATTTTGGTTTCAAAAAGTTTGTCTTCGTTTGTTTTTTGCATTTGGAAAAATAACGGAGAAAGAATGGTTTCCAGCTTTTTCATAGAATTAGCTTTATGTTGTTTGAAATTTTGTATATCTATTTTTGTTTTTTTGGGCTTTTCCTGTTTAGGTTTTTCTTGTACACAAATGAAGGTATTTCCTTTTAAAAGAGCTTTTGAAAGAGCTTTGTTTGCAAGAATTTCAGCTTCATCAAAAGGAATATCTTTAGTTTCTGTATAGCCTGCACTTATTGTGTAATTATTGGTGAGGGCTGTTTTTATTTTTCTGAGAACTTTTCTTGTGTCTTCGTTTGTTGTATTTCTAAACCACAGATAAATTTTGAAATCCGAAGCATAGCCTAATATATCACATGCTCTTACATTTTCTTTTATGATACTCATTAAAGTATCAGGTGACATTTTGTTTCTGCTGTTTACATCAGGAGCTACAACTGCAAAGCAGCCCCAGTCTTTTTTGCTTTCTTCTTTTAAAACCGTATAGGTATAGTTTTCCGTAAAAACTTTGTTCTTTTTGTCCAGTATTTTTAATTGGGAGAGTAAATCTTTCTGGTTTTTATTGTCTTGAACATTATCTCTTTTTTGAAGGCACCATAGTGTTCTTATAGTATATTCCGTATCAGAAGCCGTTGTTCTTATAAAATCAGTTATCCCTTTTTCAAAAGCCGTACACAGCAGATTTTCATCCAAATTGTCATATATAAGAATTATGGAGCATGTTTTTAAATTTTCATTTTGTCTTACCTTTTGTAAGAAATTTAAAAAATCATCTTCTCTGTTTAATTTAAGGTGATAAAAAATTAAAACAGGTTTTAATTTTCTTACTTTGTCAAAACAATCTGCATGATGAATAGTCTGCAGTATATCGGTATTTCTTAACAGCAGCACTTTTTTATTTACTTTTAGTGCTACTTTTTCATTATCTGTGATAAGTACAACAATGTTTTGCAAAAACCTTCTCCGATTAGTTCTTATTAATATTTTATATCAAAACAATTATTCGTGTAATTTATTACAAATTGTTAGCATGTTTAGTTTAAAAATACATGCCAAAAGCATGATTATTAAAAATATCATACTTTAGTTAGTAAATCTTCTAACTATTTAAGTATCTAGAAACCCCTGAAAAAGCCGTATTACTATGTGTGAAGAAAAATAAGTCTTCATAAAATCACCTATAGTAAGGCTTTTAGCCTGTATAAAAATCTGAAAAGATTTGCAGATGCTGTTTTTTAAAAGAGAGAGTTCTTTGAACAAAGCTTTTCTAAAAATTTTCAAATGCTAAATCAGTTTGGATTTTTATCAGAAAAACCAAATAACCATCACATTACCAACAGAAATACTGTAACTGTATTGCTCATTCACCGGCAGGGTGTAAGGGCACAATTTAACTAATTAAGAAAGGAAAACTGTATTATGGCTATTGTAGTAAACACCAACATGCCTGCACTGAAGGCACAGAGAAACTTAAACAGTGCAACAAATTCAATGAACACGGCAATTGAAAGATTATCAACCGGTTTTAAAATAAATCGTGCCGGAGATGATGCCGCAAACCTCTATATCGCAACAAATCTGGAAACACAGATAAGAGGCTCAAAAGTTGCAAAAAATAATATTACAACAGGAACCAATGTTCTTGCGGTTATTGAAGGCGACCTTGATGTTATGCTTGATAACATTCAACGTATAAGAGATTTGACAGTTCAAGCCGCAAACAGTATTTACGACGAAAATTCAATGAATGCAATGAAGGATGAAATAGTCCAGAGGTTAGACGAAATTGACCGTATATCAAAAAATTCAAACTTTAACGGTTTAACTCTGTTAGACGGAAACAGCCAGCTTGCCGATGTTGGTTTAAGACTTCAGGTAGGTGCAAATTCTGATGAAGCAGCAAACTGTATTAAATTATCAGAAGATTTCTTCCAGACAGTAGACTCTAATACTCTAGGTGCAGATGCAACAGGTATGAATACACCGTTTGATGCGGCAACCGGCTTGAGAGGCAATGTGGATACGGCTTTTACTAACGCAAGTACAGCTGCTCAATATATTACAATGCTTGATGCTGCTGTAACGGATATTAATAACAGAAAAGCTCAAATAGGTGCTACTCAGAACAGATTAGACGCTGCAACAGATTCTTTGACAACAACGATTGAAAACTTAACGGAAGCACAATCCACAATTATGGACGCAGATATTGCGGAGGAAACAGCAAATTATACAAGGTATCAAATACTGCAACAAACGACCTCATCACTCCTTGTTCAGGCAAATGCATTGCCGCAGATTGCAATCAGTCTGGTCAATGGAGGTTAGTAAGAAAAAAAATCTTACAGTTACAATATATACAGTATTTCTTTCTGAGCCTGCTTTTTGCAGGCTTTTTTTTGTATAAATTTGTTATTTTTATTTTTTAGTTTTTTTATATGATTATTTATTATAAAAAATTATTTTTATGTCTGTAAAAAATTATGAACATATCATAGAGTTGATGGTATCTTTTTCAAGAAAGTTTGTTTCTTCTACAACAAAATGCGGAGTGTAGTCTTTTAACACAAGCATTTTGTTTATTTCAGTACTCAACCCTGCAAAAGAAAGTGCAATCTGAGAAGGTTTTTTAGAGTTTCTTTCATTTATAAATCCGAGAACAGTGTCTAATATTTCTAAAAGCATTGCTCTGTTGATATGAGCAAACTCGTAATCTTCAAAAATTTCCATTAAAAAAGGATAGGAATCAATAGCTTTAAGAGCATTTATTGTTTTGATTTTTTTTCTGATTTCCTCATCCTGTAAGTCAGCAAATGTGATTCTTAAGTAATACATAGAGTATCTGAAAATATTTTTGATAATTATTTCCCGCTGCTGGAATCTTGTTATTTCCCGATAAAAATCTATGAATTCTTTAAGCAGATTTTCTTTTTTGGGGATGACAGCATTTTTTTGAATAGTCAAATAATCAATTAAAAACATTTCAAAAAGATTTTTGGATAATTTTTCAGAGGCGTCAATGAAAAGGTTCTCCATCTCGAGCCAATAAGTATTGTAAAGACCGGTTAAACCATTATTTTTTAGGTCGGAAAAGATAAATCTTCTGACTTTAGAGACCTCGCTTAACTCATTAAATTTATCACTTAATGCAACCATGCCTGCATTATAAAAATATTTTTATAAAAAGGCAAATTTTGTTACAAAAGTTTTATATTTTTAATAAATTTTATAAAAATAACGCATGAGCAAAAATTTCTCCTACCTGATGGTTGTAAAATCTGCCGTCATCTTTTGCAAAGAGTTCCTGCCAGTGACTTTGAGCTGTTCCATCCAGTGAATATGAAGGGTTACACATCATCAGATGATGGGTATTTGTGTCATAGCGCAGTGGAAATAAATCTTCCGTTTGCATAAAACTCGGGAGTTTGTCGCTGGCGTATTCAAATCCGAAAAGGCAGTTTCTTATTCTGTGGAGTCTTGTTTCATAAGTTGTTCCGCCTTCAGTGTTGTCGTTTGATACTTCTACGCCCGGAGCGTAATTGCGTGAATATTTGAGTTTTGTAGACCAGTATTTTACATTTTCAAAGTCGTCTACGGGAATAAATGCAGTTCCTGCATTGAGTCCCATTTGTTTGTATCTTTCAAAATCATCCGAACTTTTTTCGCCGACAAAACTGAGTGTTGTGCATCCGCTGCGGCGGCGTATTTCATCTGTTATGTATTGCATTTGTTGATATCCCGGCAAGGCTCCGACGCCTGTATAATTTTGCATATCATATCCGCCGATATGTTTTGCAGAGTCGACAAAAATCGCTTCAAAACCGGTATTTACAACTTTTACCATTTCATTTATATATAGTTCTGTGTGTTCTGGATTTGACCAGCGGAAGTTTTCATCTTCTTTATAAGGTCTTGATACTTTTAGCTGGTCTTCTGAAATTATTGTTCTAAATCCTGTTTTTAATCCTCTAAAATGTGCAAGGTCATTAAAAGCCTGAAATTGTTCTTCCGGTGAAATTTTTTCTGCTTTTTCATAGTCTATAATATTTTCACTGTATCCGATTCCCAGTTTAATTCCGTAGATGGAATTTTCTTCCCATGGTTGTTTGTTGTATCCGTCGCCGTATATGTTCGGCCAGATTTGAGAAAGTATTACACAGTTTGCCCAGCTTTTTGCAGAGGGGGGAATGGCAGGTAAAAGTTTTATTGCGCTTAAAAGTCCTTTACGGCAAATATTGCCCTTCATTTGTGCAATTGCCCGGTTGTTTATCTCTATATAATTTGCCAGCCTGCCCCAGTTGTCGCTATAGTCCGGTGTATGAATTTCGTCGGGAAATTTACGGTAAAAAGTTGTGCATTCGCAAAGTGTGACAATAGATTCTACTGTTTTTTTTATACTTCTTTTTAACAGCTCACAGGGAAGAATGTTTGAAATCCACTGTTTTAATATCCCGTCATTTAGTGCTCTGTATGCGTGTTTTGCACTCCATTTATCATAATGAAGAAGGGTGTTGTGTCCGTATGAGCGCAGAAGTTTATTTACAGTGTTCATAGGTACAATATATAAAACATTTTTAAATTTTTCATTGCCTGAAAAGGCGATAAAATGCCTGAGTTATAAACAGGTTATAAAACAGAAAGCTGGACGCTCAGATTGTTGATTTTTGCAAGAGTGAACAGAAAATCATCGTTTGATACATTTTGTATAGATTGCGGAATATATATTTCTTTATATTTTTGTACTGCATATCGGTCAGTCATACCTGATATGTAATCACAAACGGTACGTTTTATTTCTTCTTCATTTTGATTAGGAAGTTTTTGTTTTAAGAGAGCTTCGTAGTGGTTGAATAATCCGTAAACGATACCTTGAACTTTAGATTCTTCTTTTTTGGCAACCGGATTTGTGTAGACATTTTGAAACATCCATGTTCTCAATTTGTCTATATGGTAAAAAGCCTCATCAGACATACAGATGTGGTCTTTGCCTATGGAATTTTGTACAATATCCATTACCATTTTGGTTATACGCTCGCTTCTGTCAAGAGAAAAATACTGTATGCAGTCTTGCGGCAGGTCTGTTTCTTTTATTATTCCTGCACGCATTGCATCATCAATATCATGGTTTATGTAAGCAATCTTGTCGGAAAGTTTTACGATTTTGCCTTCGAGTGTAAAGGCTTTGCTTTCTTTACGTAAAGATCCGGAATGGTTCAAAATACCATCCAGGGTTTCCTGTGTAAGATTTAAGTCTTCTATAATTGTTGCAACCCTTACAGAGTGCTCGGCGTGACGGAAGCCTGCATCCATAATTTCGTTAAGTACATCTTCTCCGCTGTGTCCAAACGGTGTATGACCCAAATCATGACCTAGTGCAATAGCTTCGGCAAGGTCTTCGTTTAAATTGAGGGCTCTGGTAATTGTTCTTGCAATTTGAGATACTTCAAGAGTGTGGGTCATTCTTGTTCTAAAATGGTCATTAGTAGGTGAAAAAAACACCTGCGTTTTGTGTTTTAAACGTCTGAAAGCTTTTGAATGAATGATTCTGTCGCAGTCACGCTGGAATTCTGTGCGAATCGGGCATGGTTCTTCTTTTTTTGCCCTTCCTTTTGTTGTTGCGCTTTTTGCTGCGTAGGGGCTGAGTTGTTCAAATTCTCTTTTTTCTTGTATTTCACGGAAATTTAAATATTTATTATCTGTATTTTCCATATATTATTAAATCTTTCTCTTTTTATACATCGAATTGCCGCTAATATTCTAGCATGAACGTAAATTCTATCAATCGGTCTTTATTTTGATATATAAAAATTAAAACTTCTGCTATAATAAAAGTTATAAGGAGTGCGGAATGTTTTATAGTGAAAAATTACCTTTGGTTGTAGTAATATCAGCTTTTTTAATTTTTGCGATAAGCGGTCTTGTAACTGTTTTGAAAACTACTCACAGCGGAATAAAGTTAGATAAATATTTGTGTGTTTCTTCTATTCCTGCTGCATATTTTTATAATGATACAGGATATACAACAAAAGAACTATATCCGAGAGAGTATATATACGATAAAAATTTATCAGCCAGAGAGGTTTGTTCGTATAAGAAACGTGATTTTGATGGCAAGTCTACTCCTGAAAAATATGAGGAATGCAGAGATATATACAATACTGTTACAAAAAACAAATATAAAAATAATGAATGCAAAGTTCTTGGAAAAGAAATATATGAAAAAGACAAGGTAGGTTGTACTGTTTTATATGTTTGGAACACAAAAGCTCTTGTAAGTGTAAGTTGTGAAGCACCTACACAAGAATTGAGAAAAGAAAGCATCCAGGAATTAGAGAAAAAATATAAAAGATAATTTTTTAAATAAATTGGAGCGTACGAGACTCGAACTCGTGACCCCAACACTGCCAGTGTTGTGCGCTACCAGCTGCGCTAACGCCCCATGGAATTAATGAAATTGTAACCTAAACCAAATAAATTATCAATATAAAGTAATATTGACGATAATTCTTTATACGATAAGATTAAAACATTGATAATTGAATATGGGATCAGTGGCACTCTGCCGGAGAAATTGACTAAATGTCAATTTCTGAGAGGTGGTAGACGCACTGGTATCCGTTTGAAAATTAAATAAAGGGCCTGTGGCGAAATTGGTAGACGCACTAGACTTAGGATCTAGCGCCTTTGGTGTGAGAGTTCGAGTCTCTCCGGGCCCAGTCTTTTGAAATTTGAGCCATACCCTGACGGAGTTGGCGAAAATGAAAAAGCATACGGATGTGAGTCCGTGACTGCGAAACGTTGAGTTACGGCGGATAGGACGAAATTGGACGACAGCGACGTAGAAATCTTTGATTTCACAAGCATAGTTTTATTTTGCGGATATAGTCTTTACCATTATAATAAGAGCCTTCAATGGCTCTTTTTTAGTTTTTTTATAAATAAAAAAAACGGGTTTCATAAAAAAGAAACCCGATGTCTGGAATTAAGAATAGTTGGAAGTATGAAAAAGATTTATTGATTATATTTAATATAAAATATCGAAATTGAACAATTAGAAGACAGGCTGATTTTTTATTGGTAATCAGGGGGATTTACAAAAATATTTTATACGATTGAATCGCTCAAATTTTATTTATCAGCATTTTTAAAAAGAAGTATTATTTATTTGTTAAATTATTGTGGTTCATTAGGTTTAAACCGTTAAATATAGCTTTAACATTGGCTTTAGATGTACTTTCGTCTTTGCCTCTTGCTATAATGGTTCTTCCCTCTAAATCTTCAAAGTGAATAACAGTCATGGCAGTAGCACCTGAGCCGAAGATTTCACTGTCAAGAGCATATTGTTCGTAATCAACAAGTTTTTGAGGATATCCTGCCTGTTTTAAAGCCGACAGGCATGCATCCACCGGACCGTTACCCTGTGCGTTCATGTCAAAAAATTCTGTTTTGTGGAAGAATTTCAGGTTAAACAGTTTTTCTGCAAGTTTTTCAAAAGAAACAAGCCTGAAATCGCCTTTTACATTGAAAACTTCATTAAAGTAAATATCAATAATATTTCTTGTGGGCAGCTCTCCGACTTTTTCTGCAGCTTCTTTAACAACAGGTGTAATTCTGATTGCTTCTTGCATTGTGATGGGATAACCTGCGTCAGAAATAATTTCAAATATGGCTGTTTTACCTGATTGGCTCGTGAACCCGATTTTTTCATCGTCTTTTCTACCGATAAGAGTCGGGTGTATCGGTCTATATGCACCTTTTTCCATATCTTTTGTTTTGACCGCACCGTCTTGGTGGATTCCGCTTCTGTGTGCAAGTGCTTCTGGTCCAATGAGAGGAGCTTTTTCAGGAATTTCTGTTTTGGACATATCTGCAACTGTTAAAGCTAATTCGTAAATTTCACCTAAATTTAAAGGCACATCAACCCCGCTGTTATGCAACGCAACTGCAACCTCGTACATATTTGTGTTACCGGCACGTTCGCCCAGACCGTTAAGACAGCATTCCAGTTGTGTTGCACCGGCAAAATAACTTTCGACGGTTGCTGCTGTTGCCATACCAAGGTCGTTGTGACAGTGTACGGCAATCATAATATCTTTAGGCAATGCTTCGTACACCTGCGCAACCATGTCGACAAAGGTTTTGACTCTTGTTCTCTCTACCGTGTTTGGTAGGTTAATAACAGTTGCACCTGCCTGAACAATTTCTTTTAATGTATCAATTACAAAGGGCAGATTTTCCATACAGTCGCCAAAGTGTTCTATAGAAAATTGAACTTCACCGTTTTTGTTGACTTTTAAGAGTTCTTTTCTGGCAAATTTTACTGCCTCTATTGCAGTTTTTTTGACTTCTTGCGGGTCTTTGTTCAAAACATATTTCATGTTGAACGGGCTCATTGCAATGAAGGTATGTACTCTGGGTTTTGAGCAGTGTTGTATTGCTTCTATTGCTTTTGTAATATCGTGTTCAACTGCACGTGCAAGAGCACTTATGACAAGATTATCAGGAGCAATTTGGGCAAGTCTTTGTACAGCCTCAAAATCCATTTCTGACGCTGCCGGAAAACCTGCTTCTACTGCTTGAACACCAAAATTTACGAGTTTGTTAAAGATAAACTCTTTTTCTTTTAAATTCCATGGCTTTTTGAGTGATTGGTTTCCGTCACGCAGTGTAATATCATAAAAAAATGGTTGTCTTGTCATAATCAATCCTGTTTTTAATTTCTATTTAATTATAGAATATATTTTTTTGTCTAACAATTTGATTAAGCTGTGTAAAATTGACTGTAGCGGACAATCTTAATATAATTAATTTTGTAAAAAGAATGGAGTCTGATTTGGATAGCTACAGTTTTTTAAAACCTTCTAATAAACTGGAAATTATAGTAGACGGCAAGAGTTATTTTTGTACAATTTATTATGTGGAAAACGAAAAATTGACAGTTTTTTTTGAACATCAAACAGAGTTGCCGGAAAAAGAAATTGAAATAAATATTTATGCTGAAGACGGAATTTATAATGCAACAAGCCGGATACTGTCAAGTAATTATTTGAATGATACCACGTTTTATATGCTGTCGTTTCCATCTAATATAAAACATTCCCAGCGCAGAGAATATTTAAGAGCTAATATTGAAACGGATTTTACACTGACAATCAACTTGGACGGTGCAGAACTGGATAAACTTATTGCCACAACAAAAAATATTTGTGCCAAGGGGTTGGCTTATATTGCAGACAGGCAGATGGGGGCGTATAGCGATTTAGAAGTTGATATACAGCTTGCCGGTAAGGTTATTCACACACATGCAGAGCTTGTATATTGCACCCCGATAAGAGTTAATAACACTTTTAAATTTTTAACTGCATTGACATTTACTACAATTTCAAAAGAAGAAATGAATTTTATCACATTACAGTGTATGAAGTTTAAAGGTTAAAGTTTTTGTTTTGAGGTTTGTTTTGCTTAATAACATAACCTGTGAGGAGTTTAAAATATAAAATAACCCTGTCCTTGTAACAGGACAGGGTATTATTAAAATTTATGGATAGATGGATTACTCTACGACAAGTTTTTTATTGTTGTTATTTTCTTTTTTCATTTTAGGTGCATCGATTTTTAATACACCGTGTTCAAGTTTTGCTCTGGTGTTTTCTGTATCAATTTCTTCAGAGAAGTAAACTGTTCTTGAAAATTCACCGTATTGAAATTCTGATTTTTTATAGGTTTTGGTATTTTCTTCTTTTTCTTCTTCTTTTTTAGCATTGATAGTGATGTGAGATTTATCCATATCAATATCTAAATCTTCTTTTTTAATACCCGGAAGCTCTGCTTTAATTTCAAAGCGGTCTTCTTTTTCTTTAATTTCAACAGGCATTATTAATTTATCCGGGTCTTCCGAATACCCGTATTCAGGATACAGGCTGCCAAAGTTTCTGTTTAAAATTGAACTGATTTCATCATTTACTGTTTTCAAAAAAGTATCAGGTGTTTTTTTTATTAAGAATCTCATAATTTTCTCCTTTCGGTTTTCAATTATTCTTTCTTTCAACACCTATATTATTGCTCTTTTTTTAAGTTGCTCTTTATTTTTTAACCAAAAATTAACAATTAGCTTCCGGTTTTTTGCCTACCTGATTTCTTCCGTTTTCTTTGGCAATATAAAGACAGTCATCAGCGTATTTAATCAATTCTTGCGGGGTCTGTCCGTGTTGCGGGTATGTTGATACACCAAGGCTTATTGTTACCTGCACATCATTTCCGTTAACAAGTTTTAAAGGATGTGCGCTTACTGCTTTGCATATTTTTTCAGCGGTGAATATTGCGCTTTCGTTATCCGTATTGGTAAGGATAATGGACATTTCTTCTCCCCCGTAACGGCAAACAATATCAGAACTTCTTACATTCTTTTTAAGAATTTGAGCCACCTGTCTTAAAACAGCATCACCTGACTGGTGTCCGTATGTATCATTGAATTTTTTAAAGAAGTCAATATCAATCATTATTAAAGAAAAGGGTCTATCGTATCTTTTACCTGTTTCTATACCCTGCAGCATGTGTTCCTGGAAATATCTGTGGTTGTATAGTTCTGTCAAACCGTCTGTTGTTGCAAGAGCATAAGTATATTCTAAATCTCTTGATTTAAGGATGTATTTGGCAAGATAGCAGGCAATAAATACCAGTAGTATAGAAGTTATTTCAAATACTATACCTGTCCACAGATTGAAATAAAGCATAAGAACAGTAGATAAAATTATATATATAATTGCCGTTAAAATGGCGATAACTGAAGATATAACCGTAGATTCGCTTCTTATTACAATCAAGCCTACAAATAAACTTAGCAAAAGACTGATTAATATGTCGCATACAGGCGGAACTCTTTTAATAAAGTTGTTATCAAGAACATTGTTTACAAATGTTGTGTGAATTTCAACTCCGGGGAAGATTCTGTCAGTAGGAACGCTTTTCAGGTCAAAAAGAGAGGTTGCGCTTGTACCAATATATATGATTTTGTTTTTAAAATAATTTTCAGGGAAAAGTTTTACATTTTCATAAATACTTTTTTCAACTTTCCATAAAGGTATGTACTCAAATGTGTTGTGATTATTTATACCGCTCGGTCCATACCAGTTTAAAACAGCAGTTCCGTCGTAGGTAAGAGGAATTGTCCTGTCGGCAAGAAGCATTTCTCCTTTTTTGTTTATTTTAAACTCGTCGAGTTTAAGATTTTCAGTTTTTTCAAGATATTTTAATGCAACTTTAAGTGCAAGGTGCGGATAAAAATCACCTTTATATGTAACAAACGGCGGTAAATATCTGGCGATACCGTCTTCGTCACGCACAAAGTTTATATGTCCTATATTAGGAGTGGTTGTGAGTATTTGGTTAATAATTGCTCTGCAGTTGGAAAATGTAAAATAATCATTTTTCAGATTAATATCTGATTCGTTAACAACTTTTGCTTTTAATACTTCAGGTAGATCAACCGGTTTTCTTAAAGCAAAGGACTGGTTGTCAAAGTTAATTGAAGTCAGAACATTGTCATATTTTGCAATATTTTTTGCCAGTTTATTATCAGCGTCATTGCTGCTTTTTAAGGATTTAACAAACATAAGATCAAAAGCAACAATTGCCGGATTTTGTTTTTCCAGATAAGTGATTATATCCGCATATATGTTACGGGATATTGGCCATTCGCCGTATTTATCAAGAAGGTATTCATAGCTTTGTTCATCAACAGAGAGAATAACAATATTTTTGTTTACTTTTTTATATGAAGCAAGAACGCTTTGCCGGATATCAAAAGTTTTGTTTTCAATAATTCCAAAAAAGCTTCTTATAGACGGGTTTCCTAAAAAAATGAATAATAAACCGGTTGTTATAATAATATAGATACTGTATAAAAGGTATTTTAAAAACGTTTTGTCTTTGAGATATTCTTTAATTTTTTCCATGGTTTTAGGACTCCGTTTTTCCTTTACTGGGGTCAATAATAATTTTAATTGTATAATAGCCGGAATTTTTATATATGTCTAAACTTCAAGACTTGCACTAACTGTATAATCCTGATTGAATTCCAGCAAAAATGCAGTAAGGTCAAATAATTCTTCGGGATTTTGCAAATACTTTAAAAGGCATTCTTCATTCAAATTCATAATACTTAAACTCTCTCTTTTCAGCCGGAATATGTTGCATGTTCCGGACAATTGTTGGGGTGGATATTATCATTTTTACAAAATTTGAAACAGAATAAATCACCTTATTAATGGAAATTTTAATATTTTAGTTATTTATTCGGGAAAAGGAAAGACTTTAACCTGTGCCGGTAACATTGTTTTTAGCATGTTGATATTTTATAATTGTACAGTCGTATTATTTAAACAGAGGAATAAAATTTGAAAAAAAGGCTCGGTATAATTGAGTGGGAGTTTGTTCCTGATTATATAGAAGATTTGATAAAGCTTTGCAGGCAGCATGATATCAAAATTGATTTGTTTACGTATTATAAACATTCTGCATACGCAAAAGACGTTGATAACGTTTATGGACTGACAAAAACATACTCTGCAAAAAAATTTAAATGTAAATTTCCTATTGAAGAAGAAATAAAGCAGATTGTTAATACAGACGATTATGATTATATTTTAACGGATAGCATGGGATTGTCTTTTACCTGTAATATTTTCCATAACGTTTCTATAATACAAAAGATAGCAATGGTTCCTAATATATTTTATAGAAAGTTATTGCATTGTAAGTATAAAAAACAAATAGAACATGAAAAAAATTACTACAGAAACTGTCCCAAAACGGTTGTTGTTTCCAATTATCTTAAACAGGATTATGTAGAAAATTGCGGCGTTAATCCGGAAAGTATAATTGTGGCATATCCCGGTATAAATAGTGAAAATTTGTTAAATTGTCAGTCACACAAGAATAATAAAGTATTTACTCTTGGGGCAATAACCTGTGATTTTGGACTAAAAGGCGGGTATAATATCTTGAATGCATTGAGAATATTGAAGAAAAAATATTCTTCGCAACAGTTGAGGGTAAGAATAATAAACCCTAATTATACTAAACAAAAAGTTTTACAACTTTATCTTAAATTTTTTAATCTTACAAAATATGTTGATTTGCTGCCGTATCAAAAAGATATTAATGAATTTTATAAAACAATTGATTGTCTGGTTTGTGCCGGCAATTATGAAGCCTTTGACAGAATTGTACCGGAAGGCATGTTATGCTCTATTCCTGTTATAGCCGGTTCAAATGTAGGTGCAACCGACATTATAAAAGACGGAGAAAACGGGTTTGTATTTGATGCAAAAGAGCCTGCAAAAAGTCTTGCAAAAAAAATAGAAGAAGTTATGTCTAAAAAAGATAATCTTGAAGAACTTATACAAAATGCACAACAAACCGCAAAGCAAATTAACTGGACAAATTTTGCTGAAAGTGTTTTTTACGGGCTTTATCCAGGGCTTCGATAGTTAGTTAATTTTTTGACACAGCATTGTTAAAAAATATGTGCTAAAATTTTTGTAATACACAGGGCAGAGGTAAAATGCAAAAGAGTATTCCTGAAAAGCTTAAAGGATTAAGAACATCAAAAAACAGAGATGAGGTTATTGCTCTGCTGCAGAAACAATCTGCACCAATGGCTGTGGAAGATATTTATGAAAATATAAGAAAAACCAACAGTAAAATTTCACTGTCCACTGTGTATAGAATTATTGAAAAACTTGTTAATCTTAATATTGCGCATAAAGTAACAACTCTTGACGACAATAAAGCCTTGTATGAAATTGTAAAAGATTCACATACACATCATCATTATATGATATGTGTAAAGTGTAAAAAGATGATACCCATAGATGACTGTCCCGTAAAAGAACTGGAAAAAGAAATTGAAGATAAAACAGGGTTCAATATAACAGGACATAAATTTGAACTTTACGGCGAGTGCGAAAATTGTGCACATAAGGATAAATAAAAATAAAAAATAGCCTGACAGACCCTGCCATGGTGTTGTTTACTGTCGTGATGCATTTTCTATAATTAACTGTATAAATAACAAAGGTTATTTAAAAATTAAGGAGAATTATATGAAAAAAACTGCAATCACCCTTTGCGCTGCTATGTTATGCTCTGTTTTAAGTGCTGTCGCAGCACCCGTACCGTCATCGGCATCTATCCCGTCACAATCACAGGCTTCAATAGTACCTGTTGTGTGCCCTGTATCTTCGCCGTGTACGCAATCTTGTGAAGATAAAAAAGACCCTTGTCCTACCTGTGGCAAAACAGATTGCAATTGTGCCAGTGCACCTGTTTTTAATTCCTGTGAAGAAGTGCAGGAATGGAAGATAAAATATTTTGAAAAAAGGTGTGAAATTTATACTAAATTGGGCTTGAGTCAGGAACAAAGAGTAAAAGGTAAATGTATTGATGAAAAGTTTTTTGATGAAATTGCGCCGTTAAAAATATGCTGCAAGCAGGAAAAAGCCAAACTTGAAAAGATGAAATGCGAAAAATGCAGCTGGAAATCAAAACGTGAGCAAAGACAAAAAATAAGAGATTTAAAATCAGAAATTAAAGATAAACAAAAAGACCATAAAAAATGTTTTATGGAACTGTTAAATCAATGTCAGAAAGACGAATATAAAAAACTTACAAAAGGGGACAAATGCAACTGTTGAAAAACCTGATGACATAAAGTGAAAGAGGCGTTATTTAAACGCCTCTTTTGAAATATTTATATGTTTTCGTATTCCGAGTATTCTTTTGATTCTGCTTCCCAGTCCTGTCTTTCAATTTTGTGAGCATGTGACCAGAATTTTTCTATTGCGTAGGTTTCTCTTTCTTCTCTGTGCAGTATATGAACAATTACATCACCGTAGTCCAGCAGGTTCCACCTGTTTTTTAAATCGTTTTCTTCTCCTGAGGGGATTCGCTCAAATAAATGTTTAATTCTGTCACGTATGTAACCTGTTAGAGCTTTTACCTGAGTGTTTGTATCAGCGGAACATATAACAAAATAATCTGCCAGAACGGAAACATTACTGATGTTTAAAATAGCAATGTCTTTTGCAAGCTTGTCATCAAGTATTCTGGCTATTACGCTTGCAAGCTTATAAGAACTAATTTCTGTCAATTCATCTTCCTTTTCTTAACTTTAATAGTGTGACGTTTTATTATTTTATCATAAAGTTTTTATTTCATATATTTAACCTTGTAAGGATATTGTAATATTTGTTATGGAGCGGATTTTGAGCGGCTGTGTAGTCGAACGAAGTGAGCGAACAGCCATGTGAACAAGGTAGGCGGAATGGAAAATTTTTAGTAAAAAAAATTTGAAATGTAGTCCACAACCTTGTGAACGCCAATAATCCAAGAGGCGGATTTACGGACGGACGCCGTGTGAACGAAAGTGAACCCAGTCCGGTGAGCGAGCAGATTGAGCATACTAAGACAGAATGTCTTTATGCGAAACTCTGCGAGCGTAAAGTAAATCCAAGACAGCGGATTTGCCTTCTTTTGCCGTTGACAGGAATAAAGATTATCGAAACGAGCAAAATGGCTTCACCACAGCTCAACAGCAAAAGAAGGCAACCCGTGATGACTTTAAAGCAAAATAAAGTTTTTAACTTTAAACAGTTCTTTGAGTTCTCCTGTTTTCAGAACTGTTTCAATAGTTTCCAGAATTTTTGACAATTCTTCTTTTGACGGTATTTTAATTTGTTCGGGGATTTTTATATCCACAGTGGTTGCTGCATTAACAAGGAAGTTATTGATGGTCAAAAATTCTTTATAAACTGTCATAACTTCTGTCCAATCCTCGGGCAGGTTGCATTTTGTGCCTAGGTAATAAAGACAGTCTTTTTTTAATTTATCAATGTAATTTATTGCATAATTCACTTCAAAGAGCATTTCTTCTTCATTTACGGTTTTTCCGATAAAGGAATTGTTTAGAATTTCTTTCGGGGAATCTTTAAAGTTTTGTGTTATAAATACCGCCCATAAAAGACATCCGAGATAAAAAGAAACATTTTGTTCAAGGAGTTTTAAAAGCTGCGGATACATTGTTCTGAATTTGAATTTTCTCTGGTGCGGTGCTTTTATGGAAAACAGCATATTATGCGCCGCATCAATGTTAGGGGAAAACGGTATTATAAATTTTGAATATCCGGGGTCAAATAATACTCCTTTTGAAAAATCCATAAAATCCTCAGCATTAATATTTCACAAAATGATTATATTCTTTTTATACTTAAAAATAAAGATTTGAAATAACTCTTTGTTTTGGTTAATATAGAATTTAATAAAAGAGAGGGAAAAAATGTCGTTAAATGTATATTTAGGGATTGACGTAGGTTCTGTAACAACAAAACTTGCTCTGGTTGATGAAACAGGCAAATATGTTGACAGTTATATGTTGAGAACTGCAGGTAAACCTGTTATAGCAGTTCAAACAGGTATGCGTGAATTGCTTAAAAAAGCTATTTGTGAATACAATATTCAAGGTGTGGGGACAACCGGCAGCGGAAGAAATCTTGCCGGTGCACTTGTCGGTGCTGATGTTATTAAAAATGAAATTACTGCCCATGCCGTTGCTGCAAGCACTTATGTCCCCGGTGTTCAGACTATTCTTGAAATCGGCGGTCAGGACAGCAAAATAATTATTTTAAGAGATGGTATTGTAACAGACTTTGCAATGAATACGGTTTGTGCAGCAGGTACAGGCAGTTTTCTTGACCAGCAGGCTAATCGTTTGAATGTTCCGATAGAAGAATTCGGTGAAACTGCTCTTAAATCAACAAACCCTGCACGTATTGCCGGCAGATGCGGCGTTTTTGCGGAAAGTGATTTAATTCACAAGCAGCAGCTTGGTTATCCTGTTGAAGATTTATTATACGGTCTGTGTCAGGCACTTGTCAGAAATTATTTAAGCAATCTTGCTCTGGGTAAAGAATTGCTTCCTACTGTTTCATTCCAGGGCGGTGTTGCCACTAATTCAGGTATGGTAAAAGCTTTTGAAGAAGCTCTCGGCACAAAAGTTGTTGTTCCTGAAAACCATCAGACAATGGGTGCAATAGGTGCAGCACTTCTGGCTATGGAAAATCATCAGTACACGGATAACAAAACTAAATTTAAAGGCTGGGAAGTCGGGAATATGCATTTTAACTCGATTACCAATCAGTGCAACGGATGTTCAAATAACTGCGAGGTTATCACGATTGTGGAAGGTGAAATGCCTGCCGAACACCCGAAAGATATTAAAGATATCAAGGGTAATATCATTGCCAGATGGGGCGGAACCTGCGGCAGATGGGATATTTCATAAAACAGATTCAAAAGGGATACCGGTTAAACGGTGTCCCTTTTTTCTATTAACAAAGGGTTACAAATCAGCAAAAAAAATTAATCAGGGATATTAATACAATATGAATATAACGGCAATACATTCAGGATTATTTTATAAAAGGGCACTTGTGGCAAACAATCTGAATGTTTGTTATTCTTCAAGCTGCAGTAGTAACCCTGTCAAAATTAATCAACAGCCAAATGCTGATACTGTTTCATTTAAAAGAACTCCTGAATGCATCGGTTCTCCATTTGTACACGATCCAAGAGAGCTAGAACTTCACTGTGCTTGCTGTAATAGAAAAATGTTAAAAAACAGTACGGTTCAAAACTTTATGAACAAAGAAGTCTATTACCCTGCTTATGTTGCTCTTGATAGAATTAAAGATGAGCAAAA
>CALUSA010000007.1 GCA_944323275.1 Candidatus Gastranaerophilales bacterium | reverse complement strand
AAGCTCAAAATTTTTATTTATAATATAACGTATTAAACACTTATACAATATAAATATTCATAAATTATTGTATGTTATATTAAAATATGTATTAAGGAGAATAATATATGAAAAATTGGATTGTTACTCTTGCTATTTTATTTGTACCGGTTGTAACTTATTTTATTTTAGATAAAACAAATACCGACCAAACAGCATTTAAGGCTCAGGCTCAGAGCAGTTATACAAAACCTCAGGTAATAAAATTTTCTTCTCCTATGTGTTTGGACTGTAAAAAGCTCGAAGGCGTGACTAGTGTTGTTATGCCCAGATATGCAGATAAAGTTGAATACAGAAAATATACTACACAAACAAATGATTCAACTACCGAGGCTTTGATAAAAAAATATAATATAACCCTCGTTCCGGCAATGATATTTGTAAAAAAAGACGGGAATATTTATAAAAAAACAGAAGGCTATATGACTGAACAAGAATTGGAAGCTATACTAAAAGGTTTAATAAATGGATAATCTGGTTGCATTTTTTCAGGCAAATGTCAGAGGAGAATTCTCTCTGCTTATACTTGCACTCTGCTTTTTAGGCGGTGTTGTTGCCTCTTTATCTCCGTGCGGAATAGGAATGCTGCCCATTGTAGTGAGCTATATAGGCAGTTCATCAGAAAAAAGAACTTCTAAAAATTTATTACAAATAATATTTTTTATTCTGGGGCTGTCAATCTGCCTGACAGCAATAGGGATGGTTTGTGCATTGACGGGACAAATATTTGACGCCTCAAGCCGTGTTTATTTTGTTCTGATTTTGACATCATTGATTATGATATTCGGTCTGAATCTTATCGGGCTTATTGATATAAATTTTCCTGTACTGGTTAAAAAATTTCCGCAAAGTGATAAACATAATTTTATAACATATCCGTTGATTCTGGGAATGGTTTTTGCCCTTGCTTCATCACCATGTTCAACCCCGATACTTGCAGGAATAATGGCAACTGCTTCTATGAGTGCAAATTTATTTTATGCCGCATTAATGCTGTTTTTATTTTCTCTGGGGCAGGGGATGATAATTCTTGTTGCCGGATTGTTTACATCTGTTTTAAAAAATCTTTCTTCATTTGCAAAATATACTGATATTCTTACAAAAATCAGCGGTTTAATACTTATTGCATTCGCTTTTTTCCTTTATTACAAAGTGTTCAGCAGATTTATATAAGTTTATATTAAATATTTAAAACACCGCACACCACACGTTGTATGCCGGTGACATCTTTAAGTATTTCAATATTTTTAAAGGCACAATCCGTCATTATTGCTTTAACTTTTTCCGCCTGTGTGTCACCTGTTTCAAAAGCCAGATAGCCGTTTGTATTCAAGTATTGATGTGCTTTAGAAGAAATTTTTTCATAATACTCAAGTCCGCTGTCATCTTGTGTATAAAGTGCTGTTTCCGGTTCAAAATCTCTTACCTCAATTTGCAGGTGTGGACGGTCTTTTAATGGGATATACGGCGGATTGGACACAATCATGTCAAATTTTTCGTCTTCTCTGATTTTTGAAAACAAATCAGACTTTCTAAAAAGTGCTCTGTTCATCAAATCGAGGTGCATTGCATTGTTCAATGCAATTTTAAGAGCGTCGTTTGACACATCAACCCCGAGAACCTGTGAACGTGTATTTTTTGCAATCATACAGGCTATACAGCCGCTTCCTGTACCGATATCGAGTATTTGTTTAAAGTCTTTTTCTTTTATTATATCAATCGCTTTTCTCACAAGCAGTTCTGTTTCCGGACGAGGAATCAGTGTATTAATTGAAACTTCAAATTTATTACCCATAAAAAAAGCATATCCAAGAATCTGTGCCATAGGCTGTCTTGTTGAAAGACGGGTCTGTACTGCATCATAAATTTTTTGTAAGTCCTTAAGCGACGGCATGATACCGACAATCAAATCCTTCGGCGTAAGCCCGCTGATAATTTCTATTGCAAAATCAATTTCCGCTGCAGCAGTTTCGGCAGAAAAACCGGAATCGATATATGCTTTTATTAAATCAGATTTCTTTAAGTCCCGTATCGTGTTCATCTATAATTTTCCCTATCATGTTTTTTAAATCAAGACGTGATAAATTTTCAACCGGCTCTTTATTAATATTATACTTTTTACAAAGCATATCATAATAATACAGTTGCTTTTTAGTCGGCTGCTGTTTTGACAGTTTAAACTCCGCAGCTTTTTTTCTTTGTTCCTTAGCAAGTGCTTTTTGTTTTTCCAGAAAAGGTTTTTGCGCTTGTTTTATTGCAAGCTGTTTTTTATTTTCATCAATAAGCACGGTAAGCTCTTTTATAAAATTATCTTTTTCAAACTCGCTTATAATCCACTCAAAGTGCGGATTTTTTTGTTCAAAATAATACTGTTCATCTTCTATGAACAAATTAAGAATTTCTTCCGTTGTTTTTTGTTCATGTTTTTTTACAAAACTTTTTATAAAACCGAACAACGCCGATTTCTGATTTTTAGTCAAATCTTGAAAAAGAGTATTTTTAAGGTAATACATTTATTTAAACAAATCATTTATATCAAATTTTTTGGACAGTGTGTCATTTTTAAACTGCATAAGTTTTTTTAAAATAGGGTTTGTTGCATTATTGTGCACATTTTTAGAAGGCTTGTTGTCTTTTGTATCAACAGCTCTGTTTTTTTGTGCCAGTTTCTCTTTAATATCAACAATATTGTCCATTATTTTATTTTAACTCATTTTTTTGACTATTGCTATACTATATTTATAAAAACCAAAAAACAGTTTTTATTGCCATTTTTCTATAATTTTGGACAAATAAGCAATCGTCAAAATAATGATATTTCAGCGATTTAAATTTTCAAATGCTGTTTGTTTTACGCTTCTTCTGTTTCTTCGGCGAGTCGTTCTTTGACGGATTTTCTTTTGCGTACAAGTTTGGAAGATTCGTTTGAAACAAAATCCTCATCATCATCTTCTTCATAAGTGCCGTCATCAATAAAATTAGCCAGTACGCAATTTAAAAGAGTTCTCTGACCCAGGTCAAAATTCCCTCTGAAAATTAACTGGGCGTCTTTAGTTTCCATTGCGTTTAAAAAGCGTGTAAACTCTCTTACAATATTACCCAAATCAGCAGGATTTTTTACATTCGCTGCTGCTTTTGCCAGTTTTGTGATTGAAATTCTGTACTCACCGGCTTCTGTAGCATAACCGCTGTTTTTTTTACTTTTGATTCTATCTTTTAAAGACAATTTTCTATCTCCAACTATATTCTTGTTTCTCTGTTATAATTTTTGCTTAGTTTTTGCGTTATAAGACAATCCGATATTTTTGAAGCAAAATCCTTGTAATTGAGTGCAACATTAGAATCAGGATTAATCTCGTTTACAGGAACCCCTTTATTTATTGCCGACATCATTATAAGATAATTGTTCGGTATTTTCCAGTAGACCTTCTGTTTAACAACTTCTTCGATATCTGCTGTTTTTATATCCTCATTGCCCATATATCTGTTGAGCACAAGTTTTATTTTATCAGCATTGTACCCTAATTTATCAAACAGTTCCATACATCTTTGAGTGCTTCTTATTGCAGGAAGGTTAACTATTGCTATCAACAGTATCAAATCACTGAAATCAAGTGCTTTAATGGTCTTAGAGTCAATATTTGTTCCTATATCAATAACAATATACGAAAAAGTCTTTTTCAACGCAGCCAAAATATTTTCTATTTGTTCTGCGGTTATATCTTTTGACTTATCTATGTTTAAAGGGTCTGCAATAACGTAAAGACTTGTATTTTTGTACCGAGTCATTGTTTTTAACAGTTCTTCACCGTCAAGATTATTGATATTGTCTGCAATATAATCCATCGCAAAAGGCGGTGTAAGGTCTAAAAATGTTGCTACATCTCCCAGTTGCAGATTAAGGTCAATAAGCGCAACTTTTTCTTTTGTCATTTGCGCCAGTTCAACGGCAAGGTTAACAGCAATAGAAGTTTTTCCTATTCCTCCTTTGTTTGAAAAGGTCGAAATAATTTTGCAGCTGTCTTTATTTTCCTCAGAATTTATATCCGTGATAGTATTATTTAAAATTTCTAAAAACTCTGTTTTTATAATCGGTTTTAAAATAAACTCTTTTGCACCTGCACGCATAACTTTGATAACAATGTCGGCAGATGACCTGTTGGACATTGCTATTATAAATGCATCTTTATTCAGAGATTTGATTGTTTTTATTTCATTTACAGCTTTGTCTAAATTTTCTGATGTATCGATAAGAACAATACACTTGCCGGACTCTGCGGCAAGATTAAAAACAGACTCACTGTCGGAAAATTCTGCAGCAATACCAACACCCTCAAGTTCTGAAAGATATGCTTTTACAATGCTTCTCGAATTTTCATCACGGTCAACAAGTAATACGTTTAAATTTTTATCCATAAAAGTTCCCGAAATTTACTTTAAAATTTATAGTGCTATTTTACCATAAACCTGAGTAATTAAAAAACTTTTAAGGAAACTATCTTCATATAGTCAACCGACTCCGGCTGCTCGTTGAACCTGTGCAATAAACAAGTCCATTATTTAACAACAAGTACCTGAGAATCTACCTCTCATACAAACGAGGTCGCACTCAGACAAATACTTCCGGAGGTATAAAAACAAACTAAACAGAGGTGAAAACTATCTTCTTGAATATTTGTCACAATCTACTGTGATATATACAAGAGCAGGTTCACAAAGACCTAAAAGAACAGACTCAATAAAATTGCTGATAAGTTTTAACATTCAGATTACTTCCTTTCACACACAATTTTCATCGACTTCACATATAAATAAAAACATGCGGCTCAAAAAAATTGCCAGTAATTTAAGGTTTGTATTAAAAATCTTAACACATCTTTTCATTTTTGAAAAGTACAAAGTACACTTAATGTTAACTATTTTTAAATATATATATAACAGTTAAATACACTATATTACTGATTTATAATTTCATATAGTCAACTGACCCCGATAACTTATTGAACGAGTGCATAAAACAAGTTCAACCGCCATCTTATAACCCAGGCACTCGCAACAAGTACATGGGGTCACTTCCGTAAAATGCTAGACTCGGTGCCACTCGCACTCAGTGTACCACTCCTACAAGCGAGGTCCCACTCAGACAAATTAAATTACTTTCCAAAAAATGTAAATAAGATAAATCACATAAAAAGCACCGCAGGTTATCAGTATATGCGGACTAAAGGCTTTATCTCTAAAAAGATTGATGAACAAAATAACGGTTGAAAGATAAACAAGCACAATGTTTATTACGGATTCCATACCAAAGACCCACGGTGTCAAAAGTATGCCGATAGCGGTAGGAATACAACTCTGAAAAACCATTGCTCCCGTAATATTTCCGAGCGCAAGTGTGTCTTTGCTCTGGCTTACCCACAGTACGCTGTTGAATTTTTCGGGCAGCTCCGTAGCAATAGGTGCAAGTATAAGACTCAAAACAAGAGGATTTATACTGAACAATTTTGCAAAGAACTGTATCTGCCCTACAAACATGTGTGCGAATACTATTAATAACGAAATAGAAACAATTATCTGCAGCCATACAACAAGCTTATTGTATTTTCTTAAAATTCTGGTAAACAGCAGTTCATCAAGTTCTTCCCCCTCCATACCTTCGCAGTGTGCACAGTTAAGGGTTCTGAATACGTAAAGAATATAATACGCAAACAATGCAACAGCACAGGCAATTTTTCCGTATTTAAAAGGTATAAAACCTGCGGCTATTGCAATAGTATAACTTATGAAAAAGAATTTTAAATCACGAAACATTACTTCATAGTGCGCATTCATTGCGTGTTCTCTTTTCCCTGCCTTCCAAAAAATAAGAACGGCAAGCCCTGTAACAAACATCGCTAATGTCGAAAGTAAAAACGGAGCACCGAGTATTGCACCGATACCGATTTCTTTACCCACGTTCACATCAGTGTGCGCAAGGTATGCCCCGAGTATTGCCACAAGAGGAACTATTGTTTCCGGCAGTGCTGTTCCGACAGCAGCCAATATACTGCCCACGGCTCCTTCATTCAGTTTGTATAATTTTCCCATGTGCTCTACGGCATTCGTAAATACAACACAGCACCCCACAATCAGGCACAGGTTCAGCAGTGTCAAAACTCCGTGAATTATTGCTTCCATAATGTTCCTTACTTTTTAAATCAACTCTTTATCTACCCGAATTATATCATAAATGCTGTAACCCCCGTAATCAATTCATTCATGCGGTTGAGGTAAGCAAAATAAGATATCGCTACACATTTTGAACCTCAGCCATTTGTATATCAAACCGGGCAAACATTTGTGGTTTAGGGCAGGCGGTAAATATTAATTTTTGAAAACAGATTATTGATAAAAAACAGTTTTGCCGTTAAAATAGCTATATAAAAAATTTTTTATACTGGAAAAAGGAGAGAGTTTTATGAAAAATTGTGTTAAGTATGCAGCTTTAGGTATAGCAGCTTTTGTTATAGGTATGTCAGTGAACAATTATGCAATTTCTAACGTACCGAGTAAAATTGCTGTAGTTGATGTTCAAAAAGTTGTTGCATCTTCTTCTCAGGTAAAAGCACTTAAAGCTGACAGAGAAGCAAAAATCAAAGATTTGGCTAATTTTGTTACAACAGCAAGAGCTAACGTAGCAAAAGAAACAAATGCCACCAAGAAAAAAGAGCTGGAAAACAAATACAATAAAGAATTAAATGCAAAAAGAAATTCTATCCAGAAAGACTATGCAAAAAAACTTGCCGCTATAGACAAAAGCATTTCTTCAATAATCAATCAACAGGCTAAAGCTGCTAACTATGAAATAGTTCTCGCTAAAGGTGTTGTATTGTACGGCGGAACAGATATTACATCTGAAATTGCCAAAGCAGTAAAATAATTAAAATAAAATAGTTGAATAAAAAACACTCCCGTTAATAAACAGGAGTGTTTTTTATTTATGAAAGCTTTACTTTTTTGCTCAAGACAGATGTACAGATATTATCCTTTTACATCAAAATCAATACCTGTCACCTTATCCCTTCTTAAGGCAGCACCGAGGTTGTACTGCATAAGATTGTACTTTTCAATCTCATTGGCTACATTGCCGTTAAAAACCTGTTGATTGGTATCTATAAAATTAAACAAAGGTTCCCACAAACCGCTGACTGTACCTTCTGCAGTTTTTTCGACCTGTTTTATAGTTTTAACCGGAACTTTTATATTCATTCCGAAGGGTTGTTTAAAAAAGTTTTCTGTCATTTGCATAATCCCTGTAATTGGTTACAGTATTTATATCGGCAAATACACAAATAAACTTTAATGATTTTGTTTAAAATGTAAAGGTTTGTTTACAAATTATTTTGTAAACTTTTGTAAAGTTGAATTTAATATAATATTTTGTTTTGCGAAAATAAAATTTTAAACCAAATAACATATTAATTAAAAAATATTTGTATTGTTAAATAAAAAAACACTTCTTTAAAAAGAGGTTCGTATTTTTTTACAATTTTAACTAGCAAATTATTTTTTCACGGGATTTGTATTTATATCAGGTCTTTCATATCATAAAGGTACATCTCACCTAATTATTAAAGCAGATATAAAAGACACTAGTTAGACTAACAGTTATGATTACACGTATTCAACCTAAAGAAGTTTACAGAAATAATAATATTCAAGAGGCAAAAACACGCAAGGAAAGCCGTCAGGCTTTTAAAGGTATTCCGCCGGAAATTATAAATGTTTCCATCATTGACCTTGCCACGGCTATTTTGCCACGTACCTGGGTAGACGCAAAAACAAACGGCTTCGCCGCTGCAGAAACCTTCAGACGAGAATCCTCAGGACTTATCGTAAACTGCCTGATACCCGGCTTTATTGTTTACGGCGTTGCAAAGCTGCTCGAATTTGTTAACCCAAAAGACAAAGGCATGGCTTCAAAATGGGCTAACGAAGATGCTATCACAACATTAAACAAACATTTTGTTGAAGCTAAAGGCGGCTCAAGGAGCTTTACCAACAAGCTTTTAGATGATATCAGCGTTTTAAACGGACGGGAATGGAAACCGCTCAAGGGCATTAACCTTGAAAACGAACGTATGGAATTTGCCAGAACAATGGCTAACAAACTGGCAACAAAAAAAGAAAAAGCTGCAGCTGTGTCAAACTTAGAGAAAAAAGTTCTCGAGATGACAGGTGCTTCAAAACATATTCAAATTGCAGGCAAAACTTACCATGCTGATTTACACACACTGTTGCGTGACGCAATGGATGTCGGTCAAGACTTTTTAGAACACAAACGCAGTGCAATCAGACAGGTTACACAGGATTTTAAAGCCGGCAAACTTTCAGGCTCCCGCTCTCAAGAAGTTGCAAAAGCAGTCCAAAAAGAACTTGCTGGTTATTTCAAAGAATCAAAAAGATTCATCAATAAAAAAAGTTTTCTGGGCTTGGCTATTGTTATTCCGCTTGCAGCTTCAATGCAGTCCATAAACAGATGGATTACAAGAAAAACTTCCGGTCAGGAAGGTGCCCCTATTTACAAAGATTTTGGCACACAGAAAAAGAAAAGAGAAATGAAGCCGAAGGAAAAATCTTCTTTCTGGCTGCAAAAAATAGGTGCTGCAGCTCTTATGGCAGGCGTGGCATACGCATCACTAAAAGACAAATCAAGTCTGTCAAACATTTTAAAAGGTCTGCAGTTCACTAAAAATATGCCGACAATGGATCAGTGCAGATGGATTGCAACCTCTACATTTGCAAGCCGTATGCTTGCTTCCGAAGACAAAAACGAGCTGCATGAAGTTACCTGGCGTGATATTGCAACCTTCTGCAGTTTATATTTCTTAGGTGATTATGTTGCAAAAGGTGTAGGATATTTTATTCAAAAGCTTACAAAAGTTCCGCTTTTGAACTATACTAAAAATGCTCCGAAAAAATCAAACAAACCAATCGTTGATTTCGGTAAAAATCTTGCACACTGGGCAAGCGGAACAGAGCTTAAAACCTTCTCTGAAGCCGCAAAAGTATCTAAAAAGGCTAAAGGACTCAGATATGTTTGCGAAGGTGCTTCTCTCGGATTTTCAATGCTCATACTCGGCATGTTAGTACCCTGGTATGTAAGAAAGCAGACGGAACGAAAAGTCCAGAAAGAAATGGCTGAAAGATATAACAGTTTCCACACCTACCCGTCTTTAAATTTAACCGGCAACAAAAAAACTTTTCAGGCGTTTGGTATGATGTTAGACAAAAATAAATAAAAAACAAACAGGATTATATATGCTATCGCAAATTACACAAACTCAACAACCGAAAACATTAAAATATTCAACCCCGTTAAATACTAATAAAAACAACACCCCGAGCTTTAAAAGCCTCGGTGCAATGGGAACACAGGCTCTAAATTTTCTTAATACCAGCCCTGCCATAGGTGCTTGCTTTGTTGACTTTTTCTCAATGGTTATGCCAAGAACCCTTGTTGATTTCGGTCGTTCAAAAGATGCCGGCATGGAAACAGGATTTAGAGAATCCTCAGGTACAATAAACCACGCTCTTGCCGGTATTGTCGGACTCGGTGCAGGTTATGCCGTATCGGCAGCATTTAACAGGGCTAACGGCGTAAAAGCCCACCTTATGTTTATGGATTCCAATGCAATAGACACTTTTAAAGAGTTTGTTAATATAAGCGCAGACAAAACAAACGGCTATGATGCTAAAAAATACTGGGAAACATTCTTTAGAAGCGTAGAAGGTTTTAATACAACAGACGGTGAACAGGTCTGGAAAAAGCTTTCTGAGGAAACAGTCCAAAAAGCTACGCAAATAATGGTTGAAGAAGGAGCTAAAAAATATAAAGTTCCGGATTCTGCAATGGCAAAAATTTCTGAACTTATTACAGGTGAAACAGGTGCAGGTTCAACATATCGTGTTGTAATTAAAAATAATACAGATGCTATAGAAGCACCTATAAAGGATTTGACAGGCAATGCCAATTCTATGCTTAAAGCTGTTATTGACAAAGCAAAGAATGACAAAACTGCAATAGTTGAGGACCTTGAAAAATTCCTTAAAGGAATTAAGAACAAAAAAGCTGCAACGGTTGCTGCAGGTCTTGCATTCCCTGTTGCCGTAGGTATGTCAGCACAGCCTATCAACAGATACCTTACCAAAAAACGTACGGGTTCAGACGGATTTGTCGGTGTTGAAGGCAGAGAACCGGATCATTCTTTGGGCTTTAAGATTGCAAAACTCATTCTCGGTGTGGGTATGGGATCAGCCATGATTGCAACAATCCTCAAAAAACCGTCAGAACTCTATACAAACCTGCCTAAAGCAGCAAAAGAACTTGTTTCTAATCTGCAATACAAAGGCATGGTGCCGACTATCAATCAATTTAAATTTATATACGGTATGACTATTATGAGCCGTATATTTGCCGCACGTGACAAAAACGAAGCCAGAGAATCTGCAATTAAAGATTCTTTGGGTTTTGCAAACTGGTTGATTTTAGGCGGTTTTGTGTCTAAGCTTGCCGCTAAAGCCTTTAACAAAGGTATAATCAACTATGATGAAGCTAAGTATGGCAAAGGTACGTGGAAGTTTATACAACACTCCGTTGAAAAAACTCACGAAGAAATTTTATTCCCTGCGCTTAAAAAGCTTGGTATAAATACAATCGGCGAAAACGGCAAAGCAGTTCCGTTCAGAAAACTTATTACGGAATTAAAAGCAGCAGCAAAACAAGAAGGTGCTACACCTGAAGCACAAAAACTCGTTAAAGAAACATTATCTAAACTTAAATATAAAAACGCAGCCCAGATGCTCGGTTATATTTATTCAGGTGTTGTACTCGGCGTAGGCATTCCAAAGCTTAACATCGCAATTACAAAATACTGTGAGAATAAAAAAACGGCTAAAACACAAAATCCGAAGCAGGAGCTTATTACTGATAAAATGAAGCTTAATAACGAATTCGTGCCGAACAATGCAAATACAAAAACCTTTGGTGCTTTTTACAGCGCAATGTAATTATGGAGATAAAACAGAATAAATATTCGCAAAATTTTAAAGGTAAAGTTTATTTTACCAATAAAACCGCACGGGAGTACGCAAAAGAGTACAGAAACATTATACATACTCTCAAGCACCATACGGCTAATAACACAATAGACCATTTTATTTCACTGAACTTTTATAATAACAAAAGAAATGTGCTTTTTCGTGTCAATACACAGTACAAACATCCTTATAAAATCGGCGGTGTAAATATGCATGAGCACCAAATTACCTATGTTGGCAGAAATTTTCAAAACGGAATAAAATATATTGCACAAAATCTGGAAACAATAGGAGAATGGAAACGAAACATAGATTTGACCATGCAGCACGAGCCAAATTTAAAACACCACGCAGGAGATATCTTTACTCACCGTAAATCAAAGAAAAATAATATTCTGGACAGGATAAAAAGTTATTTTGCTAAACTCTTTTCAACGAATTCTTATTTTGCAGACAGTTAACTATATCAAATTTTTTACTTGACCTTTATCTGATACGTGTCGGATAATTGTTATATGCCGTCAGACAAAGAAATTAAAGCTTTAATAAAAAAAGAAAATATAAAAACAATTTTTCTGCAATTTATAGATATAAACGGCGGGATAAAATCACTGCAGATTCCTTCATTGCAAATTGACGACATCTTAAACAATGAAATAATGTTTGACGGTTCAACAATAAGCGGTTTCAGGGATAACGAAACGCTGGATTTACGTTTATTCCCCGACAAATCAACTTTTTTAATATTTCCTTTTAAAGTATCAAAATTAAAAAACACTGCTCGTTTGATATGCGACATACACAATTCTGACGGTACCCCCTTTGCAGGATGTCCACGTTCCAACCTCAAACGTATTATAAACAATGCAAAACAGTACGGCTACACAATGAATATCGGACCGGAGGCAGAATTTTTTCTTTTTAAAACCGATGGCAACAATAACATAATAAAAGGCGAAGAAAAAACAGGCTACTATGATGTAAACCTATCTCATAAATACGATGATATACTTAACCAAATTATGATGACACTCACAGAAATGGGGTTTGAAATTTCGGCAATACATCATGAAGGTGCACCGTTCCAACACGAAATAGATTTGGGCTATGATGAAATACTAAAAACCGCTGACAAACTCATAACTTTTAAATTTGTTACAAAAACAATAGCAAAAACCTTCGGTTTTGTTGCATCTTTTATGCCTAAACCGGTTTACGGACAAAATGGTTCGGGCTTACATTTAAATGTTTCTTTAACAGATAAAAACGGAAAGAACGCTTTTTTTGAACAAAATGCACAGTATCAGTTATCAAATAATGCAATTTATTCTATCGGTTCCGTTTTAAAAAATATCCGCGGAATATCAGCGGTGTTTAATCCGACAATTAACAGCTACAAACGTCTTGTAAAAGATTACGAAGCTCCTATTTATGTGGTATGGTCAGCGGTTACAAGGAGTGCTCTTATAAGAATACCGGCAAAGAAAGGGGAATCAACCAGATTTGAGCTGCGTTCGCCTGATTTCAGCATGAATCCGTATCTTGCCTTTGCTGTTCTTATGCAAACCTGCATGGACGGATTGCGCAATAAAACCGAACCGCCGGCTCCCGTTGAAAAAAATTTATTTTTACTTTCAAGTAACGAAATTAAACAGAGAAAAATTAAATCCCTGCCGAGAAATCTTTTCAGTGCACTTGAAGAATTTGAAAAAAGCTATGTTGCACGTATTGCACTCGGGGATTACATATTTGAAAATTTCCTGACATCAAAACAAAAAGAATGGAATGATTACAGAAAACAGGTTACAGAATGGGAATTAAAAAAATATTTAGACATATAAATTTATGTTGATAAAAGACCGTGCAGCATCTGTTACAATATTTAGACAATTAATATCAGCGTGATACTAAATACAAGCATTTACAGACTATCAAACAATGTGATTTTCTGTTTTTATCACATCCTTAACATTTTGTTACAATTGATTTTTTATACACGCAGTATATACTAATTTGAAAAATTATGACCTGAAACACAAAAAAGTATATACTAATCTTGCCTTTTTGTAATATTTCTTAACACTTTGAATTTTTACGAAAAAAAGCAAAGGCAATTATTTTCTTTTTATATACTTTATATAGATACAAGAGATAAACAAAACAAAAACAAACTAGACTAATAGATTCTAATAAACTTAAAACATATAAGGAACGGGAAAATAGGTATTTAAAACACGGGGCTATTAAAAAAAGCCTCTTTTTTTTTGATTATTTCTTTTTAATAAGAAATAATCAGCTTAATACATAAGCCGTAAGAGCATTTGCAAATTTTTTGCCCATAAGCTTTGCTCCCGCAAGGACATTATCCCTGTTATGCGCCTCATTAAGAATTTTATAGATATCCGGTGTTGTATTGTATGCCGTGTATTCTAAAAATGCATCCTTAGCCTCAGGAGTTGTCAAATAAGAATTATTAATAATGATTTGTTCACGTGGCATTGAAGAAATTTTTTTCATTAGTTTAAATATTTTATTAAAAACGTTGAAAGTTACTTCATTCAACTCAATATGGTTATTATTAATAAAATAAAGGCGATTTTTTTGTCCGTTATTAGGATTTATAAACCATTCATAACCGACCGTAAGCGAATTCGGATTATATTTGTTAGGAAAAGCCCTTAAAATATCCTTAAACTCGTCTAAATCCTTGCCGCCATTATTGGTAAGTTCACAGTGGAAAGTAATTGAACGACCTTTGGGTAAAATATAACTTTGACCGCCTGTTGAAACTGACTGGGCGTATCTTTGGTGATGAGTGTATGCACCCGGATTTTTTATACCTTTAAAACTTATTTGCATTAGCGACTTCCTGTTAATAATACTGCTAAGATAAAACCTCAGCAAAAATTTTTTTGCTATTATCATAAACTTAATTATCTCAAAGCCTGAATCTCTCATTATAAAATTTCATGATATCCTATAAATATGATAGAACTTTTGATTTTATATAGTTTGAAAGCTAAAAACCGTGAACGCACTTTATATTCGCTGCGTTCTGATATTATAGAAAAATTCGGATATTTCACAAAACCGAGTATTGGCACAATCCATCCTGCACTAAAACGGCTTTTGAAGGCAAATGTTGTGACTATAAGGAATGACTATTCTCAAGGCGGAAAAAAATCCACATACTACGGACTGGCAATGCACTGGACAAAAAAATTTCACGACCTGTTTTTTACACCGCTAAGTGAAAATCCGACCCAATTTTTTACGGAAGTTCAAACCCGTATTGCTGTTATGTCATTGCTGGACGACGAATTAAAACAGACCTTTATAAACGATATTTTAATCAAAATGGAATCCCTGCAGCTGGATTTAAAAAACGCTCTTGATGATGAATATACAACCTTTGACAAATACCAGCTGGCACTTTTAAAAAAGAACATAACCGATATTGAAAACTATAAAATTTTTATCAGAAATATAGAGGAGAATCTCTAATGGGTGCGGTTATTTCCGAAATTATTAATGATTCAATCGCACAGGAGCTTGAGTTTCAAATAGGCGATAAAATTTTGACCATCAACGGTGAAAAGCCGCAGGATATGATTGATTACAAATATATGATGTGCTGCGAAGATGTGGAAATTGAACTGGAACGCACAAACGGAGATATTGAAATTTTTGAGATAGAAAAAGATTTTGATGACGATTTGGGTATTTTATTTGAATCTGCTGTCTTTGACAGGATTAAACCCTGCACAAACCATTGTATTTTTTGTTTTGTAGACCAGCAGCCCGACGGATTAAGAAAATCCTTATACATAAAAGACGATGACTACAGGCTTTCTTATTTGCAGGGCACCTATGTTACGCTGACAAACCTGACGAAAAAAGACAGAGAACGTATTGAAAACCTGCATCTGGGACCGTTATACGTATCAGTACATACAACAAACCCTCAGCTGCGGGCACAAATGCTTAACAACCCGAAAGCAGCGAATATTATAGAAGATTTGAATTGGCTCAAAAAAGCGGACATTCCAATTCATGCGCAAATTGTACTGTGCCCCGGATACAATGACGGAAAAGAACTGGAAAAAACGCTAAACGACTTTGTTAACTTCAAATCTGTTATACAATCCATAGCAATCGTGCCTGTCGGCATTACCCGTTTTCATAAAAACAGTCTTAAAACTTTTACAAAAGAAAATGCCCTGCACGTAATCAAACAGGTTGAAAATTTTAATATAAAAGTAAAAAAACACCTTGCAATGGCAAGCGACGAATTTTTTATTAAAGCGGACTACCCGATTCCCGATAAAAAATATTACGGAAATTTTGCCCAGCTTGAAGACGGTGTCGGAGCCATAAGGCTTTTGCTTGATGATTTTGAAAAACATAAAAAGAAACTGCCTTTGGAACTAAAAAAGCCGCTTAACCTGAGTTTTGCCGTATCTCAAAGCGCAGTTAAAATTTTTAAAGAGATTTCAGATGCTTTAAACAGTATAAAAAACTGTAATTGTGAAATTATTGAACTAAAAAATGAATTTTTCGGTGACAATGTTACGGTTGCAGGACTGATAACAGGTCGTGACCTGATAAATCAGATTAAAGTCAAAAATGTGCAAAATCTTGTTATTCCGTCGATAATGCTGCGTCCCTTCAGCAAGGTTTTTCTGGATGACATTACAGTTGAACAGGTTCAGCAGGAATTGTCCTGTAATATTGTTGTGATAAAAGATATTTACTCTGTTAAAGAAATAATCAACCTGCTTAAACAGCATTGAGATTTCTGAGATGTTTTTTATTTTACATTATTATGTTTTACCCATATCATATGATTTCCGTTTTGAGAAAGCTTTTTGAACCCGTTTTTTTTATAAAAAATATGAGAAGAAGGAGAAGCTATCAAACATATTTTGTCATTCATAAGTTTTAGATAATCAATTATTGCACTGCCTGTATGTTTAACAAACGCAGGACCGAAAGAATAAACAAAACGTGGATGTACCTGTAAATACTCAAGTTCTATTTCTTTTTCTTTTATTTTAGAAATTTTAGCAACACCAAGTGTTGCGCCGGAATTTAATTTATCAAATGAATCTGTCTGGATGGTCAGTGCAAGTATTTTAAATTTAGTATCTTTTCTGTCTGCAGTTGCCTTCAGCTTTGCATCCACAAAGATATTGTTAACATAAGTATCACCGCCAAAATCTATTGCGATATCTTCAAGAGCTTTTAAATCATCAACATTCTGTGGCTCAAGCTCAACAAGACTCGCAACATCATCTTTATAGACTTTGTCTGTATATGAATATTTTTTTATCGGGAGTTCACGTATAAATTTTGCACCGAAAGATACTGTATTGTTCATTTGAATGTAATAAAACACGTAAATATAATTTTTGCTATAAAAAATTTTAGCTTCTTTTAGTGTAAACTAAGATATAAATCCCTGATATTAAATCGTGATTTTTTTCTTGATTTATTATATAATTTTGTTTGAACAAATTGTGTGAAAATTATGAGTAAAAATATACCAGAAAAAGTTTCAAACAGATTAACCTTATACCACAGTATCATGGTTGAATATATCGAAGCCGGAATAGATACAATCTCAAGTCCTCAAATTGCACAAAGACTTGGCATTGACGATTCTCAGGTACGCAAAGATTTTAAACTTTTAAATAACGCCGGCAAATGCCGTGTAGGGTATATGGTGAAAGACCTTAAAGATTCTATCGAAAAAACTCTCGGCTTTTCAAAGACAAAAGATGCTTTTATTGTAGGTTCGGGACACCTCGGGCTGGCACTTGCCAAATATGACAGTTTCAACAGTTACGGCTTAAATATACTGGCATTGTTTGACAATGACCCTCAAAAAATTGATATTCAGGTTAACAACAAACAGATTTTTCATATTTCAAAACTGCCAAATCTTGTTCAAAGACTCGGTGTGGAAATTGCGATATTGACCGTCCCAAGACAGGCTGCTCAACAGGTTGCAGATTTTTTGATAGAGTCTGATATAAAATATATCTGGAATTTTACGCCTGTTGTACTCAAAGTTCCACCAACCGTAAAAGTCTGGAATGAAAATCTTATGGGCAGCTTTTTACAATTTGCCTGCAAGGATATTGAGTAATATTTTATCAGGCTTCTGTGTAGTTATTAATAAGTTTTTTTAATTCATTTATATGCCTTACTCCGGCAGTCTGGTTAACAAGCTTTCCGTCTTTAAACAGAAGCATTGCAGGTATCCCGCTGACAAAAAATCTTGCTGCAGTAGTGCGGTTTTCATCTACGTTTATTTTGGCAATAACAGCTTTATCTTTTAATTCTGATGCCAATTTTTCTATTATCGGCTCCTGTACCTTGCAGTGTCCGCACCACGGTGCAAAAAAATCTACAAGCACCGGATTTGTTGCATTTTTTATCTGTATATCAAAATTTTCATCAGTTAATTCTATAACTTTAGACATTGCTTTCTCCTTTATGTTGCTTTATTTTATTTAATGTAATCATCAAATACATTCTTCAGTCAGGCTATTTAGTTGCGGAGTAAATTTATGAGCGCAAAATCAGAGTACAAAACCAATGTAATGAGAATTCTTGACAAATATAAAATAAACTACAAACACTATAGCTATATTGACACAACGGCAATAAGCGGAGTTGAGGTTGCAAGCGTTCTCGGTCAAAATCCGGATATGGTTTTTAAAACTCTAGTCTGCGTAGGAAAATCAAAAAAAAATTATGTATTTATGATACCTGTTGCTCGTGAGTTAGATTTAAAAAAAGCAGCGGCTGCCGTTAATGAAAAATCTGTTGAAATGCTGCATTTAAAAGAACTTTTACCAGCTACGGGCTATATTCATGGCGGCTGTTCTCCAATCGGGATGAAAAAACTTTTTACAACAGTAATTGATGAATCTGCCCAAAATTTTGATACTATAATTTTCAGTGCAGGGAAAATAGGGTATCAGGTAGAACTTTGTCCTGATGACCTTAAAAAAGTTATTCCGTTTAGCTTTGCATCTGTATGTGTTTAGCTCTTGACAAAATGTTCGGTATGCCATACATTTTTAGTAAGAACAAACACATAAGAGGTATAAATGCAGCTTAAACCTATAACGTACAGTAATACAAATTATTACCGCTTTGTTAATTTTAAAGAAGCGGCAAAAAACAAAAATAGTACACCTACAACTGAGCAATATAATGATTTAAGGGTTTTTTATCACCATATTTATGAATATAAAAAAGGTCTGAGAAACCTAGTATTAACTACAGAAAAAATAACCAACAAAGCCGTTATTGAAAGCAGGCTCAAGCGGGAACAAATTCCTTATTTAATAAATGAAGTAAACAGCAAAAACATTAACGTATTTTTTGGTAATGCTGACTGCATAAGAGTTGTAAAAACGCTGGATAAAAAACTTGATAAAATTACTCCCGAACAGGACTTTATGCTTGGAATAATGCTCGGGTATGACAAAATTCAACAGTGTCGTAGATATTTTATAATGCGTGAAAAGTATAACAAACGAATCGAAAAAGAAAACGCCCGCTTAAATTTAAAAATTTGACCTTTTAACATATATTTCATAAAATATATGTTGGAATTACAACATGTTGGAGTTACAACATAATGAGAGGAGATATACCAGAGTGTTATGCGGATTGTCTGCCCTACCTTGTCGACAAGGCCTCCGTTTATTTGCGGCTACACGGTGCAAATTTTATACAAACACTCGGTATGGACATGACCATTGACCAGTACATTGCACTTGATGCAATTGCTTCGCTCGATAATATGTGTCAACGTGATCTTGCAAAAATTTTGTTAAAAGATCGTTCCAATACATCAAGAATACTTGCAATACTTGAGCAAAAGGGTTTAATCAAAAGAGTTGCGGCTATCAAACAGAACAGACCGGTTAAACTTCTCAAAACAACTGCAAAAGGGCAAAAAATAATTGATGAATTTTCTTACGTAGTAAAAAAGGATCTTGAAAATTTTTGGTCTGATTTTGACATTAACGACATTAAGCAGCTAAAAAATTTGTTAAATAAAATTATTTCTAAAATAAGCGAAAAATCAAACATACAAATATAAATATGGAAAATACAGTTACGACATCAGAAAATACAATACCTAGGATAAATCCGTGGCTTACAACAATAGCAGTAATGACTGCAACTTTTATATTTGTTCTTGACGGAACAATTGCAAACGTTGCTCTGCCGCAGATGGCTGGAAGTTTTTCCTCCAGTAATGATGAAGCCACATGGATTTTGACAAGTTATTTAATCGCAAGCGGTATTGTCGTTCCTTCTGTTGACTGGTTTTCAAAATTTTTCGGACGAAAACATTTTTTTATCGCCTGTATTCTGCTTTTTACAGGTGCATCATTGCTGTGTGGTATGTCGACCTCACTTGAAATGATGATATTTTCAAGAATTCTGCAAGGACTCGGCGGCGGTGCACTGCTGCCTGTATCACAGGCAATTTTGCTGGAGGCGTTTCCGTTAGAAAAAAGAGCACTTGCAATGTCAATTTTCGGTTTCGGGGTTGTTGTTGCACCGGTAATAGGTCCTATTTTAGGCGGCTGGCTTACAGACAACTGGTCATGGAACTGGATATTTTTTATAAATATACCTTTCGGTTTGATTGCTGCAGTTACCTCAAAATTGTGGATTTATGACCCGCCTTACGCACAAAAGCAGGCAAATGCAAAAATTGATTTTGTTGGTTTTTTCTTCCTGATTATATGGCTGGTCACTTTTCAGGTATTTTTAGATAAGGGAAATAACGCCGACTGGTTCGGGTCGGAATGGATATGCTGGACTTTTGGTATATCAATGGTAGCAATGGTTTTGTTTATATACTCCCAAATTGTACAGAAAGAGTCGATTATTGATTTAAAAGTTTTTAAGGACAAAAATTTTGTCATAGGAACGATTATACTTGTAATTGCCAATATGGTTTTGTATGCATCTACTACGGTAATGCCATTATTTTTACAGAATCTTATGGGGTATAATGCTTTCTGGAGCGGGTATTCTTTAATGCCACGAGGTTTCGGCTCAGTTGCAGCAATTACAATGTACAGTCTTACTAATAAATTTTTTGATTTCAGGCTGCTTACGGCACTCGGGCTTATCGGACTCGGGGTGTCAGGGTTAATGTTCGGTGAGTTAAACCTTGAGTTTTCAATGATTAATATTATTATCCCGAATATTATCTTTGGTTTTTCGGTAGGTATGACTATTACAGTGTTGACAACGGCATCAATGGAAACCATAAGCAATGCACAGATGACAAATGCCAGCGGTGTGCAAAATCTTATTAAAAACCTAGGTGCTGCAATAGGTACATCACTTGTAGCAACAATGGTTTCGAGATATTCACAAGCTTTTCAGCACAACCTTGTAGAGCAGCTTAATACACAAAATACAGTTTATATGGAAAAATTATCCGCACTCACTGCTCATTTTTGTCAGTACGAGGTTATTGCCGTTGCACAGGCAAAAGCGCAGGGAATGTTATATAATACACTTGTTCAGCAATCAACTCTTTGTGCCTACATTGAAACATTCCGGGTCTGGGGTATCGTTGCTTTAGCCTGTCTGCCGTTGCTGTTTTTGTACGGAAGAAAACGCAAACAGTCAAAATAGTATATTAATTTTGATTTAAAATTTCCAGCACATATCTGGCACGTTCTTTTATTTCGTGCAGGTTTGCATTTTTATATAAACATCTGCCCATACCAACAGCTACAGCACCTGCGTTAAGATAGTCTTTAAAATCTTCAAGAGAAATTCCGCCGGAGGGCATAAGCTTCAAAAAAGGCATCGGGCGCAGCATATCTTCAAGATATTCGATTCTGCCCATAGGTTTTGCAGGAAATATTTTTATTATGGGAATACGTGCTTTCCAGGCATTATACGCCTCATTCGGCGTTGAAACAGTAGCTATATGCGGAACTTTTATGCCAAGACAATATTTTGCCAGACTTGTTTGAAATACCGGTGAAACAATAACCTGTGCACCGTTATCGATTGCCTCCTGTGCACGCATTGCGGTTATAACCCCGCCTGCCATAACAACTGTATCACCGAGAGCTTTTATTTGCTGCAGGGCTGGTAAAACGCAACCTTTTTCAACGGTAATTTCAAAGACTTTAATACCGGCTTCTCTCATTACTTTAGCTTTTTCAAAAGCTTCAGAAGCTTCTTCCGCTCTAATTACAGCCACTATTTTATTTTGATAAATCGTTTCAATCGGGTTCATTTTTTTAATTATTTTGACAGCTTATCATTCTTTTTTTCATTAACAGCAGACTGTTTTTTAGTCTTAATTTTTATAAAATTGAAAACAGTCTTGTTATCTTCTTCCAGTTTTTCGTCCTCATCTTCGTATCCGAGAAGAATCTCCAAATCTTTTTTTAACAGAGTAATGTCATCATATTTTTTGAGAGTGCCGTCAAGAGCAATTGAAACATCACCTGTTTCTTCCGACACCACAAGACAGGCGGAATCCGAAACTTCACTCATTCCGATAGCCGCTCTGTGCCTTGTACCGTACTTCCAGCTCAGTTTAGGATCTTCGGTAAGCGGAAGCAGAACACCGGCAGATTTAATTATTTCGCCTTCTATAACAACAGCACCATCATGCAAAGGTGTGTTGGGGTGAAAAATTGTAAGCAACAATTCCGTAGACAGCAGTGCGTCAAGCTGGGTACCAACATCCGAATAACTGTTGACATCTTCTTCTCTTTCAAGCACCATTAATGCACCGGTACGGGTTTTTGACAAATATTTTACCGTTTCGATAAGTTCTTTTATTACGTTAACTTTCTGGGTTTCTTTGCTGTTTTTTCTGTTAAAGTGAGAATGAAAAATATTTGACTGCCCCAGATATCCGAGAAATTTTCTTATTTCCGGCTGGAAGATAATTACGGCACCGAACATAATTACGCTGACCATAGTACGCAGGAATACGCCGAGTATAAACAGATTAAATTTAATCAAAATTTCAGAAAACAACCACGCAAAAAGCAGTATAAAAATACCTTTAACAAGTTTTTCAGACTGCGTGCCTTTGATAAATTTCTGATAGATAAAGAATAAAAACGCAGCAATAATTGCAACTTCCACTATATTAACCCAGCTAAAGGTTAAATGCAGAAATTTCAACTGGCTGATTAATATGTCTTTAATCTCTCCTAACACTTGCTATGCCTTGTTTTTTAATCTATCCGGAATAACGTCGCAAGCAGTTAAATGCTCATAACTTTCTCTATTTATAATAATATCAGATTGTGAGTTATTTACAAGTACCGCAGCAGGTTTTAATACACGGTTGTAATTGCTTGCCATGGAATATCCGTACGCCCCTGTGTCATAAAAGCACAGTATATCGCCTTCTTTAAGCACGGGCAGTTTGATATCTTTTATCAAAATATCCCCTGATTCACAGAATCTTCCTGCAATAGTAACTGTTTCAACAGGTTCCGCCACGGGTTTGTCAACGACATCGGCTGTATAAACTGCCTGATACAAACTCGGACGAGGGTTATCAGCCATACCGCCGTCTACAGCAACATATTTTCTTCCTTTAGGCACCTGTTTTGAACTGCCAACAGTATAAAGCGTTACTCCAGAGGTACCAATTATGCTTCTGCCAGGCTCTATATGAATTTCCGGTTCCTCAACATTATATTTTACGGCGTTGTCTTTTATTGAAGATATTATTTTTTCGGCAATTTCATTTATTGAAGGCGGACAATCATTTTCCGTATATTTTATCCCCAGCCCGCCGCCAAGGTTGATATGGGTAAGATTTAAAGAATATTTTTCTTTAAGCCTGCCCGCTTCTTTTAAAAGAACCTCAACCTCGTCATAATAAATATTTGTTTCAAAAATTTGTGAGCCTATGTGAGCGTGCAATCCGACAGGGTTAAGATTCTGGTATTCCTCAAGAATAAGCTCAACAGCCTCATCCACCTGAGTTAAATCAAACCCGAATTTGGAATCAAGGTGCCCTGTTTGTATATATTCGTGCGTATGACACTCAATGCCCGGAGTAACCCTTAAAAGAATATCAACGGTTTTGTTATTAGATTTTGCTACCTCATTAAGCAGTGCAAGCTCTAAAAAATTGTCAACAGAAATAAGCCCTACGCCTAATTCCACTGCCATTTGCAATTCATCGTAAGATTTATTGTTGCCGTTAAAAAGACATTTTTTCATATTTGCTCCGGCTGCTGCGGCTGTATAAATTTCACCGCCAGACACCATATCAAAGCCAAAGCCTTCTTCATCCAGAATTCTGACAACAGCTTTTGTCATAAACGCTTTTGAGGCATATAACATACTGACTTTAGGATAAGCTTTAAAAGCCTGTTTATATTCTCTGGCTATTGTTCTTATTGTCTGTTCATCAAAAACATACAGAGGGGTTCCGTACTGTTCTGCAAGGTCAATTAAATCACAGCCGCCTATTTCTAAGTTTCCTTTAGCATTGATTTTTGTTGTAACCGGTTTTAAATTTTGATTTGCTGTTGTCATAAAATCTTTTTCTCCTTTATAGACAACTATTGTATCATAATTTGAATTTTAATATAAAAAGAATGCCCTCATTGTTTTATTCAATAAGGGCACAGGTTTGTTTACTTCCGATTTTATCGGGCTGCGTGTGTTTATTTAACGTATTAATAATTTTTTTCGGTCATAAAGAAGTATGCTCTCGGATGTTTGCACACAGGGCAAACTTCAACGGATTTTACTCCTTTGTGGCGGAAGCCGCAATTTGCGCATTCCCATTCAACTTCTTCTTCTTTTTCAAAAACTTTTCCGTTTTTAATATTTTCAAGAAGTTTTTTGTAACGGTCTTCGTGATGTTTTTCAATTTCCGCTACTTTTTTGAATAAAAAGGCAATATCTTTAAAACCTTCTTCTTCTGCTTCTTTAGCAAATTGAGCATACATTTGTGTCCATTCGTAATTTTCGCCGTTTGCAGCGTCTTCAAGATTGGTCATAGTATCTGCAATTTGTCCGTTATGCAGTAATTTAAACCATAATTTTGCGTGTTCTTTTTCGTTATCTGCTGTTGCTTCAAAAATCTTTGATATTTGCACGTAACCTTCTTTCTTTGCCTGTGAGGCGTAGTATGTGTACTTGTTACGAGCCTGTGATTCTCCTGCAAACGCTTCCATTAAATTTTTTTCTGTTTTACTACCCTTTAGTTCCATATTCGCTCCTTTTAATACAAAGGGACTGCTTGCTTATTTATTTCAGCTGTCCCTCTCTCCACAATTTAAAATAATATCTGTTTTCTATTCTTCCGGTGAGAATTCATCTTTACCGACTCCGCAAAGCGGACAAACGTAATCATCACCGAGGTCTTCAAAAGCTATGTTATCATTTTCTGACGGGTCATAAACAAAACCGCATACGTTGCATACATACTTTTTCATTCTTAATCTCCTTACTATTTGTTATTTTGTTCGAGGCATTTGTTACAAATTCCTCGAATTTGAACATTAATGTCTTTTATTTTACCATATTTATCTGCATTTTTGGGCAAAGATATTTCTTCGTCAGGTTCTAAAAATATATCATATACTTCATTACATTGTGTGCAGATAAAATGGTAGTGAGGTGTTTTATCAGCGTCAAATCTTGCTTTTGGCAGCTGATTGTCTACTCTGAAAATCATATCAAGTTCTTCTAAAGAAGCCAGGGTTCTATATACCGTATCCATAGAAACATTAGGCATTTTATCTTTTACTGCTTCATAAATAGTTTCTACATCAGGATGACTGCAGGATTTTGCAACTTCTTTAAAAATTTCTATCCTTTGCGGAGTCACCCTCATACCTTTGATATGACAGACTTCTTTAAGTTTTTCTACACGCTCTTTCAGGTATAATTCTTTGTTCATAGAATTTCCTAAGTAATAATCATTACTATTAAAATTATAACAGATTTTATTACTTATTCAATACTTTGTAAATGAAATCTTCACATAGCCAAATGACACCGACTACTCGTTGAACCTGTGCAATAAACAAGTATTTCATATAGTCAACTGCCCCCGATAACTTATTGAACGAGTGCATAAAACAAGTTCAACCGCCATCTTATAACCCAGGCACTCGCAACAAGTACATGGGGTCACTTCCGTAAAATGCTAGACTCGGTGCCACTCGCACTCCGTGTACCACTCCTACAAGCGAGGTCCCACTCAGACAACATTTTTTGACAACAAGCCCTGCACAGCCAACAAGTCATGGGGTCTAGCTCTCCTACAAGCGAATTCACACTCAGACATATATAAAATGTAAAAAGCCCGGGGATTAACCCCGGGGCTTTTAAAAAATCTATTCAGGTTACTTATAAGTTAGCCGTTAACGGCAGCAGGATTTTGCATTTTTTTATAACAATCTGAACAATATACAGGCTTGTCCTGTCTGGGTTCAAAAGGAACCGTTGTTTCACATCCGCAGGCACTGCAGGTTACTTTATATTCCTGCTTATGAAATTTTTTGCGGTGTTCGTTTCTTTGTGCTTTTCTTGCAGCTCTGCATTCAGGGCAGCGTTTAGGTTCGGAAAAACCTTTTTCTGCGAAGAATTCCTGTTCTTCTGCCGTAAATGTAAATTCCTTACCGCAATCACTGCAGATAAGCTGTCTGTTTTCATAACTCATAAGTTAACCCTTTATTTTTGTACTTTTATAACTATGACCCTTTTTTATAAAATTGTCTATAGTTTTAATCCATTTTTCAGGGTTTTATTACGATATATGTAGTAACATATTGTTAAGCCAACAAAAAACAAAAATTAATTTAGCATTAACTTTTTAAATTATTGATGACAACGGATCTTACTCTCCATTTTAAATTTTTCAATTTTTTCTTTATGAGATGGTGCTCTGCAGGGGCAAATAATTTTAGACACAAAGCTAATAGAACACTCTGTATAAAAAACTAATATAATCTTATGAAAAAATTTAAGATTATATTTTGGATTGTTTATTATCTAATATTACCGTATCCGGCATGTGCGGATGACATTGACATAGCAAGTTTCAGAGAATTACTGAACAGCAACGTCGCAAGCGGGGACACACTTATTTTTACTGATAATTTAAATTCGGATGAAACAATCGGAAATCATTTTGCGGGTCTGGACATCAGCTTTGACGGAAACAATTACTATATTAACGGCGACAATACTTTCGGCGGTTTTGTTTTGAACAAACACAGTAATTTTAACAATGTAGGTATAAGAAACTGTCAGGGGCAGAAATATCAGTCTTCTACTTTTGCCGGTGCAATTTTTAACGACGGCGGCAGCCTTGAGGTAAAAAATGCAGCTTTTAGCGAAAACTTTGTTGACGCAAGCGGACAAAATTTCGGGGTAGCAGGTGCTCTATACAACCTTAGCGGAGGCAGTGCGGATATTGATAATACTTTGTTTGACAGCAACCACACAAGCGGTGCCTCATCTTATGGCGGAGCAATAGCCAACGGTTATCGTGAAAGCGTATATGTGGCGCAAATGGATATAAATAATTCGATATTTCGCAATAACTATGCCTACGGAACCGTAGTACCCCACGGCGGAGCTTTGTACAACAACGGAAATATTGATATTAAAAACACAAGTTTTGAAAATAATTATGTTATTGGAGATGATTCGATGATTGTGTACGGCGGTGCCTTATACAACGTGGGCTCAATGACATTAGACGGTACAACCTTTGATGGAAACTACGCACAGGGAGATACAAACTCTCCGTCTTTAGGCGGAGCAATTTACAACAACTCGACTTTAACCGTAAACAATTCCGTATTAAAAAACAACTATGTAAAATCACCTTATTACGCCGACGGCGGGGCTTTGTATAATGATGCAAACGGCAATACTACTATCTCAAACTCGTTAATAGAAAACAACAGGGTGGATTCTTCCACCGCTTATTCCGACGGCGGAGCTTTGTATAACTCGGGCAGGCTTACAATAGAAAACTCTACGCTCAAAAACAATTTTGACAAAAACAATGATTTAAACGACATATACAATAATTCCACCGGTATTCTTAATTTCAACGGAACCGGCACAACAAATATACTCAGCGGTATAAAAGGCAGCGGTGCTTTGAATAAAAACGACAGCGGTGTGCTAAATCTCGGAGGAATGAATGAAAATTATACCGGTACTTTTAACTTTAATGACGGAACAGTGAATCTGCTTGAAAACAGCAGTTACTTTAATGCACAAAATACCAATTTTGCCGGTAATGTTAACTTTAACATGGTTAATAATGAAATAAATAACATAAATTTTCACAATCTTCATTTAAACGGAACGGCTAATATTTTTGCTGATGTAAATTTTGCCACAAACACAATGGATACAATCTCAGCAGATTCTTTAACCGGAAGCGGAGGTCTTTTTGTCCGCAATCTTGCTCTGCACGGAGCACCCCAAAATAAAGAAATTTCAATACCCTTTGCAGATAATACTTTAAGAAATTCCGTTAAATATATTCCTAAAACCATACACACATCGATTTATGACTACAAATCGAGTTATGACTCATCAAACGGAAATTTTGATTTTGTAAGAAGCGGTTTTAATTCCGCCATACTCGCAGCCCCGATAGCTGCCCAGCTTGCAGGATATTTAACCCAGCTTGATACATACAGGAATGTTTTTTCAAATCTGGATATGGTAATGATTACCCCGCCTGAGCAAAAAACCGCATATAACACCCTGAACAAACTGGCGGCAGCGGATAAAAATTTTGTGTTTTCACCTCTTTTAATGCCGGAGCAAAGAACAGGAATCTGGTTCAAGCCGTATTCTACCTTTGAAAATGTTTCTTTAAAAAGGGGGGCGGACGTTTCTAATGTCAGTTACGGCAGTCTTGTCGGAGCAGAAAGCGGATTAAAACATTTCAAAAACGGCTGGTATGGTTTATATGGAGCGTATGCAGGGTATAACGGCTCGCATCAGGCATGGCAGGGAAACGGTATTTATAATAACGGCGGAGTACTGGGGGTTGATACCGCATTTTATAAAGGCAAATTCTTTTCCGTCTGGACAGCAAATGCCGGTGCTAATTCTGCCGAAGCAAATACCCTAGAGGGACGGGATAATTTTGCAATGTTCAACACGGGTATTGCGCAGATGACAGGTTATAATTTTGAATTTTTAAAGCGTCATCTTATTGTACAACCGGCTTTTTTAGCTTCATATTCATTCATTAACACATTTAATTATACAACCGCCTCAAATGTCCGCATAAATGCAGAGCCATTACATGCATTGCAGCTTGAACCGAGAATAAAATTAACAGGTAATTTTAAAAAGTATCTGCAGCCTTATATTTGTGTATCTATGGTATGGAATACTATTGACCATGCAAAGTTTCAGGCTAATGACGTGTACTTGCCCGATATATCTGTCGAACCGTTTGTTCAATACGGTGCAGGTGTCCAAAAAAGATACGGCGAGCGGGTGACAGGATTTTTTGAAACACTGATAAGAAACGGAGGGCGCAGCGGTATTGCTTTGCTTTTTGGTTTAAGAATCAGTATTTAAACAAAGTTTTTTACATGCCGAGTTCTTTTAACACGCCGTCTAAGGCAATTTTTACGTGTGCATAGTTCAAACCGCCCTGCATATATGCAGCATACGGAGCTCTCATTGGACCGTCAGCGGATAGTTCAATGGTAGAGCCTTCAATAAAGCTGCCTCCTGCCATAATAAGCTTGTCATCATAGCCCGGAACTTCATCGGGAATAGGGGTAAGATAGGATTCAACCGGAGAATTGTGCTGCAAAGCTTTACAAAAAGCCAGTAATGGCTCAGGTTTGCCGAATTCTATTGTTTGAATAAGGTCAGTTCTGACAACATCAGGTTTCGGAGTAGAAACAAAGCCGATATCTTCAAAGACCTGAGATGCAAGAATTGCACCTTTTATTGCCTCTGCCACGATTGACGGAGCCATAAACAGCCCCTGAAATATCAGACGTGTCTGATTAAGCATTGCCCCGCCTTCAGTGCCTATCCCCGGAGCAGTAAGCCGGTATGCCGCCTGTTCAACAAATTCCTGTTTGCCTGCAATGTAGCCGCCGGTTTCAACAATTCCGCCGCCCGGGTTTTTAATTAATGAGCCGGCTATAAGGTCTGCACCGATTTCAAGAGGCTCTTTTTCTTCAACAAACTCACAGTAACAGTTGTCTACAAAACAGATACAATCAGGGTTTTTAGACTTGACTATATCAATAACTTTTTTGGTTGCTTCTATGTTAAGGGATTTTCGTGTTGAGTAACCTCTTGAACGCTGTATAGTAACCATATTCACGGATTTGTCTATTGTTTTTTCAAGTTTTTCAAAATCAACGTCCATATTATTTATAAGCGGAATTTCCTCGTATTTAACACCGTGTCCCATCAAGGATGCTCTGTAATTTCCCCTTGTGCCAATAACTTCTTCCATTGTATCGTAAGGTGTACCTACAACAGATACAAGTTTTTCACCGTGCCTTAAATTACCGAACAGAGCACAGGCTATTGCGTGAGTACCGGATACAAAATGATTACGGACAATTGCAGCTTCGGCGTTAAATGCATCAGCAAAAGTTTTGTCCAGTGCTTCACGCCCCATATCATCATGACCGTAACCGCTAACAGTTGCAAAGTGTTCAAGACCTATTTTATTTTTTCTAAAAGCTTGAAGAACTTTATTTTGATTATATTCTTTTACTTTATCTACATGTTTAAAATATTTTTGTACTTTTTCTTCGGCTTGTTCAATAATCTTATTCATAAATAATCTTATCCCTATTTTTACCTCAATTAAATAATAACAAAAAAGAAACACGTTGTTTAGCTAAAATTACCCGATTGTGCTTGTTATACTCAGATGTCTTATGTATAATCAAAGAATACAATACAAAAGGGATGAGGATATGAGCAACAAAACAATAGCAGAAGCACTTATTAAAGCACAGCAGTTTGAAGACGAAGACAAATATGAACAGGCTTATGAATGTTATAAATACGCTTACAATCTGGATAAGACCGATACAGAGGTGCTGCAAAAACTTGCTACTGCCGCTCAAATGCACCAGCATAACGAAGATGCGATAAATTACTGGAACGAATTTATGCGTCTTAAACCTGAAGACCCTATTTCATACACACAGCTGTTAGACTTGTATTATCAGGAAAACCAGTACGAATATTATATGACAAGAGCAAAGTTAAAAACTCTTGAGCGCAGACTTAATCAGGCTGCCGATGATTACAAGAAAGCTATTGCGAATACAAATGATGATGAAGACATCCTCAATGCAAGATATATGCTTGCTAAAACTTTTGAAGTGCTTAACAAACCAATGCAGGCAATTGACGAATACTTAAAAATTCTTGACCACGATAAACATGAAGCTGTGTATATATCTTTAGCCAATCTTTATTACACTGATGACAAAGATGCCGCATTAAATATCCTGCAGCAGGCTGTAAAAGATTTTCCGGACAGTGAAGCAATTAAAGAGTGTTTATGTAAAGTGTATCTGGCTATAGGCGATTATGCCAAAGCGGAGGAACATGCAGTTAACGTATTGAATAAAATAAAAGCAATGCTTATGCAGGATAAAAATGATGAAGCTTGGTCTTTGTTAGAAACTCTTTCAAATAAAGATAAACAGGATATAAGCTACAAAGCCTTAATGGCTGAATATTACTATAATACGGATGACGCTGATAATGCTCTGAACTGGATAGAGGCACTTGAAAACCAGAATCCAGACAGCCCGCTGGCAAGCCAGATGCGTGCTCTTGTTTATGAAAAAACAGGTGACGAGTATAATGAGCACTTTTACTGGGGCAAATATTACATCAAAAAAAATCAATATGATTTGGCTCTTGATGAATATTTAAAAGCTTATAACCTGCAGCAAAAAAATACTGCTATTATTAAAGAATTAATAAATCTTTATTCTGTTTTAAACGACAACTACGCTTGTGCAGAATTTTGTGAAAAGCTCGTTGCTATTGAAAAAGACGATGTTGCAACATTAAAAAGACTCGTTAAATTTTATGAAGAACAGGGCTATGAAGATAAAGTAATTGAATATTTGCAGGCACTTGCAGAGATTAACACAAAAGATTATGCGACCTTCCTGAAACTTGCCAAACATGCCGAAGGCAATAAAAGACTCGATGACGCAATAGATTATTATCAAAAATATTTAAAATTCGCTCCGAGTTCTGATGAAAAAGAAGAAATAAAACGCAAACTTGACCTTTTATCAACAGGAGAAATGGCTGATTCTGACGGATTTTTAGACAAACTTATCGGTTTTTTCACCAAAAAATAAAAAAAACTTGAAATCAAAAATTTCGCATGTATAATTGATTATACAGTGAGAGTGGCACAAGGTTTTATAGAGCCACTTTTGCCGGAAAACTAGAGTCAACGATTGCGTTTAGCTCAGTTGCTAAGTGAGGTTTACCTCACTACTTTAAATAAAGCTTCCCTTGGGAAGCGCAGTGAAAACAGAATATATGGTGCGGGCGTTTAGCTCAGTTGCCAGTGAGGTTTACCTCACGACTTTAAATAAAGCTTCCCTTGGGAAGCGCAGTGAAAACAGAATATATGGTGCGGGCGTTTAGCTCAGTTGGTAGAGCGCTTCCCTTACAAGGAAGATGTCGGGAGTTCGAGCCTCTCAACGCCCACCATTTAAAAGAAAGACTACTTTATGTAGTCTTTTTTGTTGAGAGTTTACAGAGTGGATGCGACAATATAGTGTTATTGAGATGAATGCCAAATATACTGTTCTTTACATGCGGAGTGTTAAAACATTTAAGACAAGCTTATATTCTAAATTTGTAAACAAGGTAAAATGTTGATTCTACTGATGATTTATAAAGAGTCAAAGCTGATTTTTATTGATAAATTGGGCTGAGTTATTAAAAATTAATAAAAAATACGGCATTTGTAATATAATTTTTAAAACAAAACAAATGGAGGTATTTAATGGAATTAATATGTTTATGGATTGACGGGTATAAAAACTTAAAAAATGTATTCTTAACATTAAATGCACAATACACCTGCGAACATAAATATAATGAAGACCAAAAATCTCTTAAATTGTCAATAAAAAAGAAAAAGGATTATCATAATATTTTTCCGGATAATATAAATTTAATTACAATCGTTGGTGCAAACGGCTGTGGCAAAAGCTCTATTATCAATGCTATAACCGCTATTTTAAGAAACAATACCTTTAACGAATGTGAATATTGTTTAATAATGAAAAACGGAAACGACTTTATATATAAAAAATCTGATAACATAACAATAAAAAATCATAATTTTCAGGTAAGAAAAATAAAAATAAAAACGGTAAACGGATATCCTGACGGTGACGTGTGCAAGGTTCTTTCATTTAAGCCTTTTTTAGAGGAAAATTTTACCGGTGACACAAAATTTTATAACAGTTATGATGAAGAATTTAAAATCCAAGACCAGATAAACAACTATTTTTTTTATGACAGGTTTCAGGAAAGTACTGTTGCTTTTACTATTTCAAGAGGGCTTAATCATTTAAAAAAACTTAGTATATTTCAAGGTGAATATAAAAATATATTATTTGAAAAATTCGGATGGGAGTTTAATGTAAAAGATTGTTACAACCACATGGTCTTAAGACTAAGAAAATACTTAAGAGATACGCAAAGTAACAATTTCCCTATGTCGTTTCCGATTGTTCTGCATAATAACCAAACTTATTATGAATTTTATGAACTTGTAAATAGAATAAAATTTTTTCAAAGTGATAAATATGACTGGAAACCTGACTCTGTTAAGATAGAAGACACAGTACAAGAGATAATATTTTTTAGTGGAATTTGTCAATTTGGCTTTTTTGTCAATTATGTAGAAAAATGTCTTAAGCATTATTATGCGCAGGAATTTGAAGCCAATTTAAAGAACAGCATTAAATTGGGCGAAATAGATGCCCGAAAAAGTGCAATGATAGAAGAAATATTTGAACAAATTCTTTCCGGCATTAAAGAAACACAACCCCTGGAAGCCAGTCTTATCGCAAAATTAATAACCGTAATTAGTGATAAAAATTTAAAGTACAACACAATTATTAATGTAGAAAAAGAAAAAAAGTATTTTATATATGAACTAAACAAGATAAAAAATATTATGGAAAATCCTGCAATCTTGTTTGATGTATTAAATAAATATTTTTATATAGAGAATTTCACGTATAAAATAAATCATAAAAATCGACCTTTAATTGAAAATTTCCTTGATAATGAAATCTATGATGAAAATACAGACGATTTTTCAGCAATTTATATAAATAAATATGAAAAGCGCATAAATAATGAAGCTATTGATGCAATATGCAAAATTTTGCCGCAAAATTTTACATCACATTATTTTCATATAAACTTGTATAAATATACAGATGATGTAACCTGTTACACTTTTAAAGATATGAGTACAGGTGAACAAAGATTAATTAAATTTTTTGCAGATATATTTTATTGCAACCCCCGTGATATATATTTAATTGATGAAATTGATATGAGCTGGCATCCGGAATGGTATAGAAAATTAATTTTTTCAATATTAGAGGTGTTTTCTGCAGAAAAATTTCGGGGCAAATTTATTAATATAATTTTGACTACACACTCTCCGATTCCGTTGTCAGATTTACCTGCAAACAATATCATTTCACTAAAAAAATCTCCCAAAAACTCATGCTGTGAGAAATATGACGGTTTAAACAAAACATTTGCAGCCAATATTCATACTTTATTTGCGAATCAGTTCTTTCTTGAAAGCACAATCGGAGAATATGCTGAAAACAAAATTAAATCTATAATATGTAGTTTATCAGATGATAAAGATAAGCAAGAAACTGATAAAGGTCAAAATAATCTTAATCTCAAAAATCTTTCTGTCCGGGATTGCAAAAAATATATAGAAATAATTGGAGAAGAAGTATATAAAAAAATTCTTTACAATTTGTATAAAAGATACACACAAAAAAAGGGATAATATGAAAAAAATTCCAAAACAAACAGCTGATTTAGCATTCAACAACTTTAAAAAGTTTATAAGTGAAAAATCAGGCATTAAAACAAAACTCCAAAATAATGATGAAATAATAAAAGAATTCTTTACGAATATAGGTATAAATAAACAATCCTCTCTATTTAAATTAAAAGCGGAGAATTTGCCTTTTCTAAACTGTGAAGAAATTAAAAATATTGTTAAAGAACTTGAGGAAACAGAATTTTATAAAGATAAAACGTATAAAGAAAAAACTGCCGAAACTCAAGAAAAAAAACAATTTGATGAAATCAAAAAAAATTTTAGTGATTTATATGATATATTGACAAAAAAAGAATCCGGCTGCGGTTATGAGTTGTTGATTGACTTAAAATTGCGTGCCTGCCCTTATTGTAACTTAAATTATATAGATGCCGTTATAACAGAAGATGACAGAAACAGCACTAAAAAAACAATTAACTCAAATAATAAGGTACTCAGACATCACTTTGACCATTATTTTCCTAAAAGTAAATTTCCGTTTTTGGGAATTAGTTTTTATAATTTGATACCTTCCTGTTACGAATGCAATTCGGCATTAAAGGGGGATGATACCGACAGGATCCCTCTTAATCCTTATGCACAAGATTTTGATTCTATGGCAAAATTTTATATTCAACCTGCAAATATAGAACATCCAATGAGTTTTTCTAAAGAAACTGATTTTGAGATTAAATTGGACTATAAAGTTGATATAGTAAAACAGCATTGTGAATTGTTTGCTTTGCAAGAAAGATACAAATACAGAAAGGATTATGTATTAGAACTTTTAACCAAAAAAAAGATTTATACGGACGAGTTTAAAGAAGAAATATATAGGCAGTTGTTAAATATTCCCAATATGCAAATTGATGTCAATTTGATTATTCTGGGAAATTACGTAAACTCTGAACAAATTAATTTAAGACCGTTAGCCAAATTAACCAAAGATTTATTTGAAAATTGAATTCTGGTGCAGTTTATACTGTGTTTCTCAAAATTTTAAAATATCACGTCAAATTATTATCGTCTGTCGTAACTTTTAACGCCTCAAATTTTGCCTGCATAGTCGGGTTATTTTTGGTTAATTTTTTTATACTCAGGTCTTCTGCTTTGTTGTTTGCAAGGCGTAAATTATTCTCGGAAGCAAGAAGATTTTCTTTAGTTTTTTGAAGGTGAGATATTGTTTTATCAATTTCTTCTATTGCTTTGTAAAATTTCTCACTTGCAATGCGGTAATTTTTAGAAAATTTGTCTTTAAAATCATTCATCGCATCTTCAAAATTAGAAATATCAATATTTTGCGCTTTTATCAAAGCAAGTTCGTTTCTGTATTCAAGCGAATTTAAAGCAGCATTGCGCAGCAAAGTTATTATGGGAATAAAGAACTGCGGTCTTATCACATACATTTTTTCAAAATGATGCGACATATCAACAATACCTGTGTTATACAACTCGTTTTCAGGCTCCAGTAAAGAAACAAGCACCGCATATTCACAATTTTTTTCTCTGCGGTCTTTATCAAGCTCTTTTAAAAAGTCTGTATTTTTCTTTTTGGTAGAAGTCGAATCCGATTCATTTTTCATCTCAAACATAATTGAGATAAACTCCCTGTTCTCAGAGTCAAAATCCCGAAAAATAAAATCGCCTTTGCTGCCTGTTTTTGCATCGTTATCTTTTTCAAAATACGCTTTTTGAAATCCTGTTGCTCTCAGACGATTAAACTCCGTTTCGCAGTGTTGTTCAAGGCTTTCACCTATCATTTTTGTTGACAGTTTTAATTTATAGTCTTTAAGGCGTGAGATTTCTTCCTCTTTAAAGTTCAATTCTGTTTGATACTTTTCCTTTAAAGACTGTTCTTTAAGCTGAAATTCTTTCAGCGAAAGGTCTTTTTCACCGTTAAGTTTTGTAATGCAGGCTTCTTTCTCGGACAGTTGCGCATTCATTTTTGCAACTATTTTGCTTATCTCAAGCTCCTTATCCTTTGAAAAAGAATCAAGCTGATTTTTAAGTTCGGCAATTTGTTTATCTTTTTGGGCGGCAGTTTCTTGTATTTCAGATTTTTGAGTAAGTTGTTGTGCTTGTATTTCTGATTTAAGTTTTGCGATTTCCGCATCTTTTTGAGTTAGATTTTGCGTGTACTGTTTTTCCGCCTCGAGTTTTGCAAGCCGTAGCGCATTGTTTTTGTCTTCTTCAAACTGTGCTTCTCTGAGTTCTATTTCTTTTGTAAATTCTTTATCTCTAACCTGTTTTACTATTGCAGCGTAGCCTGATTCATCAACCTGAAAAACTTCACCGCATTTCGGACACTTAATTTCCTGCATCAATATACTTCCTTCCCCTGACTTTTAATATTCCTTTATCACCGTTGTTTCAAGTATAAACGATGTTTTAACATTCATCAACTTTTTGACCTCAAATCAAGACAAAAACAGCAGCTTCATCATATTAAACGTTCGCACCACCGTCTTGCCTCATTTTTTCCAGTGCTTTTTTAGCCCCGCTGGTTTCTTTTGCCAGACGTACAACAAATTCCGCAGCCTCTTTATCACGGGCAACTGCCTCTTTTAGTCCGATAATTTCTTCCATTGTCATACTGTTTACATCAGCGTCTGACATTTTATCAATATGTGTTTTCAATAGCTCTCTTGATTTATCGTCATATCCCGGCAAACCTTTGGTAAACCCGAACCACAGATGGAATTGGTGCAAAATAAAATAAATATCAATTTCGGTATTTTTCACAACAAACATTTCTTTAGTTTTAAAAGAAAAGTTTAATTTTTTATCACAGAGCAGTCCAATCCAGAAATTAAGATAAAATGCCTTCCAGCCTTTTAACGGAGAAATAAAGCCTTCTTCTTCTTTTATATGTGCAAGTATTTTATCTGCATTTGCAATTTTATATACAGATGTTCCGTGAGTTTGTACATACTCAAGTATCTTGTCTGTATTAAGACTGCACGCTTTAATAATATTAACAAGCTGAGCCTGCATCACCTCAATAATTTTTTGGGTTTCAGCGTTAATAGTAAGTGTTTCCGATGCATTAATATGGGTTTTTGTTGTAGATGCAATATAAGTATGCGGTTTCATACGTTCAAGCGTCTGTGCAAGCCTGTTGCGTCTTCGCCGGAGAATATAATTTATTATACGCTGTATAAATTTGTTCAAAAGAAACCGCCTTACTTAATAATTCATTACCCCTTACAAAGGGTTGCAGATATAACCCCACGGGTTAATTATTAATATACCATAAATAGCCGTCTGCAAAAAATTTATTGCAGTTATAAAGCCAATTGTTTTGCCAATACGCAAACCTCACTACGATGAAGTCCACAAGACCTGCACCAAAACTGTCATTCAAAAAAGCCGTAAAAATGATAAAACTGCAGCGGGTCAATCATTGTTATATTCTGAACAAATTCAACATACTCGTCTTGCATTTTTTTCAGTGTTTCTTTTTTTGATTGCAGCGGAGTAAATTTTTTAAGATAAATTTTACAGGTGTCTTTTTTGTTCTTAAGCGCAGCAATAAAATATACCGGCGTTTCCATAAGCTGCGCCATCTTAAAGGTTCCGGCAGGAAAATTAATGTCCCTGTCAAAAAATTTGTGGCAAAATGTCAAATTAGCAGTACCGGACGATAGCCTGTCACCCGCCATAAAAACGATTTCGCCATTGTCCAGCTTTTGTTTTATTTCTATTGAAGTATCTATGCCGATATCTTCAACAGGAAAAAGTGAAACAGCATTATACAGTTTTTGTTTGCTGTTTTCCTGAATTTTTTTTAAAAAAGAATTAAAAATTTTACACTGGTCTTTGCTTAAAAAGACATTAACATCCGAACGTTCGTACGGATCTTTATTTTTAGAAAACATTCTGAGAACATTAATATTCCCGTTATGAGAAAAAATACAAAACATTCCTTTGCGGGCACGCATATCCGCATAAAACTGTTTTTTGTTATCTTCAGTGTCAAAATAAATTTTTTCCACATCATAATCACCGGCAAATATTTCCATATTATCAACAAGGGTCAGTGCAAAATTAAAAACATTTTTAAAACAGTTAAAAATCACCGGATTAATTACCTTTTTGCCGTTAGCTTTGCAATAATCTGAGATTACTGTAAGATTTCTGCGTGCATAATTTCTTACCTGTTTTGAAGAAAGAAATGTACAAAGACAAACAAAAAATGTTAAAAAACATACAGCTTTTTTGCCGGCAAATTTGTAAACATACCACATAAACAGAAGGCGTTTTTCACCTGCAGCACGTTCTTTCATTTTGTACCATTGTTGAGCTTCCGGCATGTTTCCCCCCATCTTATCCGGCGCAGGTTCAGGCTTTTATACACTCTAACAGTGTGTAATCATATTTGCCGATGTTGTAATGTGCTTTTGCAACTTTTAATTTTGAATTTTTTATAATATCTTTCATATCTGCTTCATTGTACATCTTGCTGCAGCCGTTAGCCATACAGGTAAAATACAAAGATATGTGAGATAGAGCATGTGCAGCACCTGCAAAAAACTGGTTGTCTATAAACGGCTCGAGGATAAACACTTTTGTATGTTCGTTAATTTTTTCTCCGATTTTGTTTAAAATATGCAGAATTTGTTCTTCGGAAAAACAGTCCAAAAACTGGCTCATTAATATAACAGACAAAGCCCCGGCAGTACCTGACATATCCGGCAGGTTGTTTTCAGGTTTTAAAATATCAAGTGAATGCAATTTAAGTCTGCTAAAGTCAGCATTCTCACGTTCAAACTCTTTTTCAGCCTTTTCAATATTCGGAGGCAAATCAATCATATTAACCGTACAGTCTTTGCTGAAGGCAAGACAGGCACGTTCAAATTTGCCGGTGTTGCCGCCTATATCAAAGACCTTCTGCGCAGGAGCTTCAAACATTATTTTCAACACCTCGCCAAAGCAATCATCCGAGTAATAATGATCAAACTCATACCAGCTTTTTAACATTTGTTCCGGAAGCTCAGGTAAAATTTCGTAAATAGTTTTCGAGTTTATATAATACTTTTGCAACCCTGCCGGTATATTTTTTTCAAACGATTCTTTAAGTTCATGTGCACCGAGATAACAAACATCTTTTACAAAATTAAAGTTAGCAGCGGTCATCGGATCTAACAAAAAAGCCTCGCCAAGTGAAGTTGCACTATACAAGCCATTTTCGTCTTTTTGGACAATACCCGCACACAACGCAGCGTCAAACAGTGTAAACACGGTATATTTAGGCAGATTACATTTTTGCATAACCTGTTCACGGGTCATTGGCGATTCGCTGATTGTTTGCAAAATATTGTAATCAATAAGCAGTGCAAGCACCTGAAACGTTATAGGCGCAAAGGCAAGTTTTTGTGCTTCGGTTAAAATTTCAACTTTTGATATTTTATTTTTTCTTTGCCTTCTGTACGGCTTGACTGCTGTTTGCATTACTTTTTGCTCCATAATTTTCTGTTTATTAAGTAGAACTTATACACTCCGGCACACAGATATTTTTGAAAGCCAAATTTTGACAGGCTGCACGGATTATAAAAGTCCCGCCGATACCCCGTGTACTGTTGCCGGTGCCCGTGTTATAATGCAAGGATTAAATCCGGTTAATGTACACGGGTTCAATAAGTCAGGATGTAAGTTGACTATATGAAATAATATTAGCATGGAAATTTATTTTATAAAAATTAATGAATTATTGAAAATTGCCGACAAATCTTCACTTGAAACATTTTTAGACGGCAATGAATTTTTATCAGAAAAACGCAGGATTGAATACGCAACAGGACGTTTTTTGCTTAAATTCATTTTAAAAACAAAATACGGTATTGATAATCCGCAGATTTTAATAAAAAACAAAAAGCCCTGCATATCTTTACCTGAACCGAATTTCAGCCTTACACATTCGCACGGTTATGTTATGGCAGTGTTTGATAATGCAAACCTCGGGATTGATTTGGAATTAATGAAACAAAGAGATTTTGAAAAACTTTTTAAACACTACAACCTTAATCCCGCCCAAAAAGATAAAAAGACTTTTTATCAGCTATGGACACAATACGAGGCGGAAATAAAACTTCAACAAAAACCTGCGTCAGTGTTCAGTGCATTATTTAAAAAAGATTACTGTTTTTGCGTATGTTCGTCCGCTGATTTGGATATAAGCAGCAGGCTTAAAATATACGAACTTAAAAGCCCTGTGCAGAGTATAAAACCTAAGGAACTTATTAACTTAAAGCTTGTCATTGACAGCAAAAAGAATGAAAACACACTCGTTGCACATGAAATTAGCACGGCTGATTTTGAATTTGAAGAACTTGAACCGTTGAACCTGAAAATAGAATAATCCATGGTAAACCCGATTATCAAAAACAAAGCCAGCACATGGAACAGATTCAAACTTCCGCCGGTGACGCCTATAACTCCAATCGAAAATACCGCTCCGAGAAACGACGGCAATGTAATTTTAAAAGCGTTAACAGGTCTGTAAATAAATGCAAGTATTAAATATAACACAATCATCGCAGGTAAAAACAACACAAGACAGGCTTTTCGACAGTTTCCGACCTTTTGAGAGATATCATCTTTCAGATTAATTAAGCTTATACCGTTTTTATCTCCTGTATCAAGCTTTTCAAGTGCCGGTTTTATATCTTTGATATCTCCGTTGACAAGCATTACAGAAGTGCCGTCATTGTATAAAAATTCTTTTAGCATTGCCATGCCGGAATTATCAGGCGTTAAAAACTCCTGCCGTGGATTGTCATTTAATAGCTTATTTATGCTTTGTTTGTCCAAAAAGCCCTGAGCATAAGATTTTAGCGTAGAATTATACAACTCACGTATTAATTGTTGATTTTCTTTTTGCTGTTTTATTGAAGGTACAAACCTGCTCAGCGCATAGTATTCAATATTATATTTTTGTAAAAGCCGTGCAGTGCGTTCTTCTTTTTCGAGCAGTTTTTGGGTATCCTGTGCTTCCGTGATTATAAAATTAGGATTAAAATTCTTTTGTGAAAGCTCTGCATAAAGCTTTTCGGCTATGGCAAGATTTTTTGGCGGAACATACATATCTTTAATGTCATCGTTAAAATTTATGTTCAAAACACCGGCAAATGCAACAACCGAGATTATTGCCGCAATTATATATTTAAACTTTTGCGGCAGCGTAAAAAATTGTAACTTTTTCATCTGCGGAAGTTCCAGATTTCTGCACAGCGGAGGATACAGCAGCACCACCGTCAAATAAACCGTAACAAGACCGGTTACCGTATATGTTGAAATTTGTTTTAAAAGTTCAATATTTGAAAGCAGCAAAATCAAAAAAGCACAGACAGTAGTTAAAAGGCTCTGGGTAAGACTCGGCATAATAAGTTTCAAATCCTTATTATGAGCAAAATAATGCAGGCAATAATCAACGCAGATTCCTATCAAAGTTGAAGCAAACACAAAAGTCAAAATATGTATGGAATCAAAAAACACCGAGGTAACGAGATATCCGCTGTACATAGCCAGTGCAAGACTTGCAGCGATAGGTATAAGAATTTTAAAAGAATTAAAATAAAATTTGCAAAGCAAAATAATAAACAACGAAGAAAGCAGACATATTATGTTAATCTCCTTCATTGATTTTGAGCTTGCATAATACGTGTGTACCGGCGTACCGCTTATATAAATATTTACATTGTCATTGTCTTTTATTAGTGATTGCTGCAGTGACGTCAATTTATCCATCTGTTCATTGAGCAAAGTCGGCGACAATGCAAGCTCTTTTTTTATGTTCAGTTGTGCAATCCTGTAGTATTTGCCGTCCTTTTCAGATTCCTGCGCACCTGCTGCATTGTTAAAACTCATAACAAAATCCGTAAGCAAAAGATACGGATCTTTGTCCAGCGGAAGCAGCGTCAGACCGACAGGATTGTACAGGCGTTCAAAGGCTTGCTGCTGAACAGTTGCGTAATCACGCTTTTTGATTAAATTTGCCGTTTGATAAGAAAGCAGACCGCCCGAATATTTTTTATATGAGTCAAGCATGCCTGTCACGTCCGCATTTTCTCCGTAAAAAGCATTTTTATCAACCTGTTCAAAAAAAGTTCTGTAAACACTATCAAGTTTTTCATAATCAGAACTTTCAAAAATAATGTTCAGCCTGTTAGATTGGCGTTTACTGAGGTCAACAAGTATTGTATCGTTTTTGCTGTCCGTTAAAACCGCTTTGAGGATATTTGTCTCTGAAGGTTTAGGGTTAAAAAAAACAACCGCTGACAGCAGTGCAATCACAGCAACAAAAAGTATTCTTGCTGTATTGAGCATATATTTTTTTATTGTTTCCGGTGTCATCATATACAGCAAAATTATACAACATATATAAGACGTGGCAATTCGTTTAAAAATGTAATAAAATATATATATAAATCTTATAATTGCAGCAGATTTTTAAGGGTAAAAATATGGAATCAAAACAAACTTCAATAATGCAAAAAGAAATAGCAGAGGAACCGTCCGTAGTCAAAAAATTGACGGAAACTTACATAACGGCAGACAATGAAATCAAACTTGAGCTTCCCGAAAAAATCAGCAATATAGTTATAGTAGCAAGCGGTTCATCATACAACTGTGCCGCCATTGCAGCCCCTTTATTTGTTGAATACGCAGATATTCCCTGTGATTGTGAATACTCGAGCGAATTTGTGCTGCAAAAAAAACATTTCGTGACATCTGATTCTCTCTATATATTTATTTCGCAATCAGGCGAAACCTCTGATACCTTAAACGCAATAAAGGCAATAAAAAAAGAAGGAGTTAAAACTCTTTGTATTACAAATGCAAAAGCTTCTACCATGTGGAATCTTTGTGATTATAAAATACTCTCAGATGCAGGAGAAGAAAAAAGTATTGCCTCGACCAAAGCTCTTTGTGCTCAAATATTTTGTTCGATTTTGATTATTTTAAAAATCCTCTCGCAAAAAGGCGAAGATATCTCCGGTTACATAAACACTATGCGCAGGCTGAGTGCTTATCTTGAGCGCATAATCATGGCTTCCGACAAAATTAAAAACGCTGCGCAAACTGTTGCACAATACGAAAATATTTCGATACTCGGCAACAAAAACTATTATCCCGTTGCAAAAGAAGGTGCCCTGAAAATGAAGGAAACCTGCTATCTTAACGTTATGGCTTATCCATTCGGCGAATTTATGCACGGACATGTTGCCGTGCTGAACCAGACCTCGATTGTTATTGCTGTTATTGATGAAGAAAACGCAGTTTTTGCACAGCGCAACCTTGAAAAAATAAGAAAAAATTATAACCCGAAAATTATTTGTATAACTTCTGTTCAGGACATAAAAGCCGGAGATATAAATATTTATATCAAAACAAAACGCAAGTTAAAAGCTATTTTCGGTTCTCTTTTGACATTACAGCTTATTGCATGTGATATGGCAGATATTCTGGACAAAAACCCCGACTCGCCAAAAGGATTGACAAAAGTGGTTAAGGATTAATTATTTTTATTACAGCTATAGCAAAAAGCTTTCAAGGTACGTAATTAAACAACGGCACAAAAAATTGCCGCATGCGTACTAAATACTGTTAACCCTACAAAATTCAGACACAAACGCAATTTTTGACACTTAAATGTTTTATTACAAACATAGGAAGGTAAAGTAGGGTGTTTGCATGCAACTAAATATAAATACGGTAAAAACTGTTTTAAACAAAGTAAATTCAAAAGGTGCTTCATTAATCAGAAAAGAAACGGGTCTTGATGCTTCTATGGCAGCAAAAGAAGGGTTTAAACTACAGCTGCCGGAAACTGCACACACCTGTGACATCGTCAGAATAGGCAGAAATAATAACCCTGCACTGCATTATACGGATGTCTTAACCTTCAGGGATAAAAGCGGACAAATTGTAAACAGATACATTAAGCAGGTGGACGGAAAAAATATTAAAGAAACTCATAAAGGTTATGAGGAAATGTTTCCGTGGGAAAAAGATATGGACGAATCCGGAAAAGAAGTGATGGATATTTTCGGAAAAAAAGTACGTTCCTACACAAGGGAAAACGGCAAAATAAAACAAATACAAGAAGATACATTCGCTGTAAGTGATGAACCAAAACCGTATCTTACACATTTTCAAAGAACAATTACGCCTGCCGCTCAGCCCCGCACAACAAGAGTGAATAATGAAAATATTCTGCTGGAACAAAGACGCAGCGGCGAAAAGCCAAAATTCCTCCAAAATGAATACAAAGTTGATGATTACTATACTGGGGATTTTTATCTTATAAATTCACGGGCGTCTTCAGGCGAATTAAAAAAAATTGCACAAAACAGCTATTTTTTACCTTATGTCAGCCCGACTCCAAAGTTTACAAACAGAATGGCTAATGCCTGCATAGAAGATGCTAATTTTATTGCGCCGCCTGAAATCAAATTATATAAAGAGGCTTCTGCAAAAAGCGGCTTTTATACGGGTGATGTTAATATAAATCTTAAAAGCTCAAGAGATTTGTCCGCACCGCGTGAATCTCTTACAGAAACAATAGGACATGAAGTTTCCCACGCAAAATGGGCAGAAAAAACGCTTATGTATGATATGCATAAAAACGGAATAGATATGGGCAATGATTTTAAAAAATTTATTAAGCCCGGAGATATCCCTAAAATAGAAAAATATAAATATTCCTCAGAACATTACATATCACCGAAAGAGGATTACAAAGGCTATTTAAATCAATACTGCGAACGTGTTGCAAGAGAAGACGGAACTGCAGCGGTGCGTAAATATTCCACTCTGGATAAAGCAATAAAAAATGAATTCCCTTACAGGCATGAATTTCAATTTTATCAGCCCAATTATAATCAAGACGATTTGATGGGCTTAGCAAGCTTGTTAAAAGCCTGGAAATAAAAATTTGTGACTTCCTTTACATAACGAATTAAAAGTGGGAGTGATTACACGCTTCACTAAATTCAGGGGTTGTCAGACAGTTTATATTCGGGCATAAAGACAAACAATTATTTATGCTATTATTTGTGTTATGGAAAAAATATTTACACCTGAAAAAATATTTGTATTCATTGCTTTATTTTTTGGACTTCTTTTGTCTTTAATAACACCGCCGTATCAAATTCCTGATGAACCGCAACATTTATACAGGGCTTTCAGTATTGTAAACGGTAATATTATTGCGATTAAAAAAGATAATACGGCAGGTGATTATTTGAGTGCAAATCTTGACATTTTTCATGAAAAATTTGCCTCTATTGTGCATAATCTTGATAAAAAAACTTCTGTTAAAGATTTAAAACAGTCACTGGAAATAAAATATGATAAAAGCAGGAAACTATTCTATTCTTTTTCTAACACGGCGTTGTATTCTCCGGTCTGTTATTTGCCTCAAATAGCCGGCATACTGACGGCGAAACTGTTTACGACTTCCGTTATTTCATTACTGCTTTGCGGACGGATATTTTCTTTGTTGTTTTATACAATACTCGGATATCTGGCAATAAAAACAATACCTGTATTAAAATGGGGAACATTATTAATACTTCTTACCCCGATGAACCTTATTGTATCTTCAGGCTTTTCTGCAGATACTGTTTTGCTTGGCTTTGGTATTTTATATTTTGCAAAAATTATACAATGCTGTTTTTCTGATTCTCAAATTTCAACAAAAGAAATTATTTGGTTGTCAGCTCTGGCGGTACTAATTTCTCTTGCAAAACAGAGCTTTTTGTTTACGTTATTTGTGTTTGTAATCCCTAAAAAAAAGTTTGGTGCAAAATATTTTTTAAAAATAATATCAATTCTTCTGCCTGCATTAAGTGCAATAATTATATGGTCTTTAATGGTCAAAAACATCTATATTCCTCTTAATAACGCAGATGCGCCGGCACAGCTTCAATATATCTTTACTCATCCGGTTGAGTACTTAACAGTGCTTTTCAAACCTACGTATGACTCTTTAATTATACTTTATGAGGCTATTTGTATAATGGGATGGCTGGAGCTGTCTATTCCAAAATATTATTATTTTATTTATATCGTATTGTTTGTCTTCAACAGTTTTGTGGTTTCAAAAGACGAACCTGTTTTGAAGTTAAGCACGCATAAAAAATTTATATTAACAGCCCTGTGTATCTTAAACTATATTGCCATAAGCACCTTACTTTATCTAAGCTGGGCAGCTCCCGGAGAATTTTATCCGACAATGGTTTTGCAGGGAAGATATTTTGCGCTGCTAATGCTGCCGGTTTTCAGTATTATGTATTTATTGCTTCCTCATATAAAGACCTCCAAAGCCAGATATATGCATTTAACAACAGTTTTTGCACTGGTAATAATGCTGTTTGAGGTTTTACGTGTTTTGATTATGAGGTTCTATTAAACCGTATATAATAATTTACAGACTTTACTTAATCATAAAAATCATTATCATATTAATTATGAAAAAATTTTGGGTCTTTTATATATTGTTAATATTTCTTATTCCGGTACTGCCGTGTGCTGCATTTGACGACGATTTTTGGGATGAGCCGATAAAAATAGACGAGGCGGCAAAAAGTCAGCAAAAAGCAGTAACAGACAAAGAATTTAACAGTGTGTTAAATTTTTTCACACGTAAAAAGAAAGAAAAAGAAAAAAAGAAAAGACCTAAAGGAGCACCTATAGGTCCGCAGCTGCCTGAGGGGCAGACACCGCCATCGGACAGCAATGTGCTTCCGGTCAAGTATGATGATTATCCGACGGTAATGATTCCGGTTACGCTTATAACACCTTACGGCAAAGAAATTGAGCCGGGGTATTACAGGATACTTTCCGTAAAAACAGAAGATAATTTATTTTATCTGAATTTTTATCAGGGCAACCAGCTTATTGCAAAAATCAGAGCTTACGAAGTAAACACCGACCACAATCAGAAATCTATCAATTATGCCAAGATAATACCCGTTGATGACAGATACATAAATGTTATTTACGGAGATATTGACTGCAACATTGAAACAAGAGTCGATATAAAACAAACAAAATATTAAAAAAGGCAAATTTATTTTTTACGGGTTTTATGTAATTATTAAACAACATGCCAGACTACCGGAGATTTTTATAATAATGAGCCGAAACATAACACTACACAGCCACAGCCCGTCTTTTGGAAGGTTCCAGAAGATAAAAGGCAACACTGATAAAATAAAACATTTTAGAAATGAATTAAGAGAAAAAGAAAAAAGCTGGGATTATATTACCCTCGGCGTTAAAAAGCCGAAAAACCGAACACATTTATATATAATCAGCAAAAAAGATTTTGATAAACTAATCGAACTTTCAAAAAATGTCTTCTTTTTTGAGATACGCACAAATATAGAACATTATATAGGGAAAAAACCGCAGGCAATGAAAGTGGAAGATGCGCTGAAAAAATTAAATAATAAAAAATTCAAAATTTAATTAATAAAACATATACAATTCTGCATTTATGCAAAAATCTTCAATATATCCTTCACGCCTGAGGAAAATACGCAAAATTAACAACCTTATTATCGCTTTTGCAGCATAAAAACAAAAATATTTCAGATTTATTTGTCCGGTATAAAAGACAAATTGTATTAATAATTAAACTCTTTAACCATCTGTTCTATCCAGTTAAATATGCACATAAGCTCGTACGGCTTAGGTAAATACAGGTCTGCGCCTGCATCGAGTATCATTTTTTTATCATGAATAATCGTGGATAGAATTATTTTTTTGTCTTTAAATTTATTATCTTTTTTTATTTTTTTGCAAAGCTCCAACCCTTTAAGCGAATCTGCTTCACCTGCATCGAGAACGATAAGTGCGGGATTGAAGGTTTTTATAAGATTTTGCGCAATACTGTAATCCATTGTCGAAGCTACTTCATAGCCTTGCATCTGCGCAGTTGTTTTTAAAAGATAATTTAGTGCGTCATCAGGTTCAACAACAAGTATTTTGTTATTGTATTCCTTATCTTCAACCGCATCTTGAGCACTGAGTTTTGTTCTTTCAACAATATAAGAAGAATCCGTGCCGGAGGTTGAATATCTGGCAAGTTTGCAGGCTGAGTAAAGTGTAGTCAGTGCGGCGTTTATAGTATCATAGTCTTTTTGTTCATTTGAGATAACCCCGATGCTTGTAGAAACAAGACTGACTCTTTTGCCTGCATTGTCATCACCATAAAGCGTAATATAGCCGCATTTAGCATCTTCTTCACTATAAAATTTTTCAACAATTGCTTTAAATGCATATACAAGAAAAGATGCAACATGTTCTGCTTTTAATGGCGAGGTTAATATAAGAAATTCATTTTGCGACAGCCTGCCTAAAAAATCATTGTCTTCTATTGTTGAATTAATAATTGCCGTATAGGTTTGCAGCATTTTGTCAGCAGCAAGCTCACCGTAAATTTCTCTGTAGGCTTCAAACTCATTTATTCTGACAAGCATACCTGCCCATTTTTGGTTTTCTATAATTGTTCTTTTTAACGTTATTAAAGTATGTTTTGTATTCGGAAGATGCGTAACATCGTCCAGCATTCCTTCAAAATGACGTCTTAGGTGAGCATTTATTCTTGCCTTAAATTCTGCGGATTTAATAGGCTCGCAAATATAATCATCCGCACCCGCATCAAGGACATTCAGCTTGTCTTTTAAATCGTTTGATGTTGAAAACGCAATAATACAAGGACGTGACGGATAACTGAGCATTCTTAATTTTTTTACGTTGTCAGTCAGGGTAGAATCAAGACTGTCGGAAACAAGTATCATATCAGGCTCATAATTTGTTAAAATTTCAAGTCCTTCTTCAAAATTAGCAGTAATAACTGCATTTACTCCGTTGGTTACAATGAGTTTTTTATATTTTGCAGACCATTCTTTACGTTTATCAATAATCAAAACAAGTTTGGATAACATTATCTGTCCTCCAATTTTTTCTTACTCTGGCTGGTATAAGATGCGACAGGCAAAAGCACTTCAAATACGGAACCGCTGTTTGGAAGTTCTACAGAACTTTCCACAAAAATTTGACCGCCCATTTTTTCAATCAAATCTTTGACAATGTATAGTCCAAGCCCGCTGCCCTGAGTTTTTCGAGTCAGATGGTTTTCTATTCTTGTAAATTTTTCAAATATTCGACCGAGGTTTTCAGGCTCTATGCCGACACCGTGGTCTTTTACCTTTATGCTGACAAAATTTTCTTTTGACGAGTTTGATATTTCTACTTTTACCGCACCTTTTTCGTAAGAATATTTTGCAGCGTTATCCATAAGATTTATCATTATTTGCTGAAATTTATTTTCATCAACAAGTATGTTGGATACATCTGCAGCACATTGTATTTCAAACGGATGAGAAGGGTACTGGTTTTTTAAAATATCAGCAACCTGCTCAACTGTTGCTTTTGGATTAACTGATTTAAAAACAAGATTGCTGTGTTGTACCTGAATTTTTGAGATAGACAGCAAATTTTCCACAAGTTTAATCAGTCTGTTAGACTGCTCTTTTATTATGGTCAAAAATTTCTTTTTTTGTTCAGCATCCAGCTTGTCATAAGACATCAACATCGTATCGGCAAAACCTCGTATGCTGGTCAAAGGTGTTCTTAGCTCGTGGCTGACAGTTGAAATAAAATCGGAATAAATTTGTTCCATCCTGTTGTCCGCAATTGTCAGATAGAAATAGGAATAAAATTCATCCTCGTACTTTGTTATTTTATAAGTGTAATCATTGATAACCACAGTGTCTGCTATTTCCGGCAAAAAATCATACAGATTTTTGCCAGAAATAAACTCTGCATCTATGTTAAAAAGCGAACAAAAAAATGCATTGGCAAAGACTATTTTGTTGTCATAGTCAACAGCAGCCAGAGGCAAATCCAATTTTTCTACAATTGTTTTAAAATTAACTTCTGTTTTTTCCATACTTTTATTATACCAATTACTAAATTTAATCGTAAAAATTTAAGCTTTTCTTAATTTTGTTTAGCAGTCAGAGGATGAAAATATAATTAACTGTCATCCTGAGGAGCGAAGCGAGCTCAGGATCTTACCAACTTTTAAATAACACTCCAATTGATTTTTAGGGAAAATCTTTTTCATTTCTATATGTCCTTTTTGTAATTACTAATTCTATTTTGGGATTGATGTACAAATACAAATTGTTGTTATTTTTTCTTTTATGTTCATTTTTTCTTTTTGTTTGCGAGGCAAAAAGAAAAAACGAACCAAAAAAGAAAAACTCGCTTATCAAAACAGACTCTAATGCATTTATCTTCAAAATTTTCTAACCGCTTCGCTTAACGAAAATTTTGTGCGTAAATACAAAGAGTCTGTAATCAGCCACAGCGGCATAGCCGCACACGGCTAACATAGTTAGCCGTAAAGATAAAAAAATAACGTAGGGCGGATTTACTAATCCGCCCTGCGATTGATAATTATTGTAATTACTCTTTACCCACTTTCCATCTAAAGCCGGCTGTTAGTGAGATACCGTTTCGTCCGCCGTTGTGTATCATCGCTTGTCCGAAAGCAAGGAATCTGTCCTTAAATCTTTTCTGGATACCTACGCCGTATTGAACGTATGGTTTAATAGACATTTCGGGTAATCTGATGTCGTTTGCAGTTACTTTAGATTCGTCAAGCAGGTTCCATACCATGTTTACTCCTATGTATGGCTGCCAGCCGTTCTTTGTATTACCAATGAGTTTTAATCCCGGTGATAATTGGATTGCATGCATAGGGTCACTCTCTATTCTTACACCTGCTGCGTTGTTGTAATCAAAGGTATTAACAAATGTGTAAGATATCAA
>CALUSA010000006.1 GCA_944323275.1 Candidatus Gastranaerophilales bacterium | reverse complement strand
TCTAAGCACTACGTGCAAGAACTGCGGTTTAGTATAATGCTTAAACAAAAAACAACAGCCTGTTTTTGAGAACTCCCGCACACATCTGTTGTCGGTCGGCTCGGTGTGGATATCTATCGCTTTAATTTATAACCTTTTTTCAATATTTTTAACCATTTTAAGAAGGCAGCGATTTATGTTATTATTTTCTAAAATAAGGAAAATATTATGAAATACATTAAATTTTTATTTTTATTATTTGTAATTGTTCTAAATATATCTCCACTAAAAGCTAAAGAGGTTAAAAATATGAATCAACAGGAAACTATAAGATTAATTTATCCTCAGTGGCAGGGCGGAAACATTGCTGCTTTGCTGCCGGAATTAAAGCCTGAGGATGCATCAAGGGGGTATATATTGGGAGCATATTTGTTGAATTTTTTGGCTCCTGAAACACAAAATAAGACTTATACAGTTCCTGTCAGCAGTAATATAAACAGAATTGAAGAAAACGGCATACTAGGCTATAAAGAAATATTATTGCAAACCAAACAGGCTCTGAAAATTTTAAATACTACAAATCCTGATAAAATTTTGGTCTTAGGCGGTGAGTGTTCGGTCAGTGTAGTGCCGTTTACTTACCTTGCTCATAAATATAACGGCGATGTCGCTATGATATGGATTGATGCACATCCTGATATAACTTTGCCGGAGGACAAAACTTATAACGGTTATCACGCAATGGCAGTTGCCGCCATTATTGGTAAATGCGATAATGCTATTGTTTCAGAACTCCCTGCTACGATTAAACCCGATAAAATTTTGTATGTTGGTTTAAGAGATTGGGAAAGACCGCAGATTAAAGATCGTCAGCAAGAACTTGGCATAAAGCATTTGACAGTGCTGGAGGTATCAAAAGATAGTACACAAATCTTGAATTGGTTGAAACAAAGTGGTGCCAAACATGTTGTTATCCATTTTGATATGGATGTGCTCGAACCTGATGAAATTAGAGCGGCTGTCGGGGTTGTCCCTGACGGAATGAAAATAGATGAAGTTACACGGGTTATCAATGATATAGCCAAAGAATATGATGTTGTAGGTCTTACCATTGCAGAACCTATGCCGAGAACCGCAATTAAATTGAAAAACATGCTTGAGCAGCTTCCTTTAATGAAGTAAATTAGCAAATTTTTTCGTAAACTATATATACATAGCAATTTTTACATTCCGATATATTTGTGCTAAATTTGCTTTGAGGATAATATTATGGGTGAACATTTAGATATAATAACAATAGGTGAAAGTCTGATTGAGCTTTCCAGCAGCACAAGTCTTGCTTATTCACAGAACCTGAATAAGTATTACGGCGGTGATACCCTGTGTACGGCAGTTGCTGCACAGCGTTTGGGTTCAAAAGCCGGTTACATTACAAGAGTCGGCAATGACCCTTTTAAAGAATTTTTAATGGAAAGCTGGCAGTTAGAGGGGCTTGATATTTCGCAGGTAAAGCTTGTTGACGGTTTTAACGGGGTATATTTTATCGGGCATCCTGAAAACGGTGACAAAGAGTTTGTTTATTACAGAAAAAAAACAGCCGCAACAAAATTGTCTGTCGATGATATTTCTTCTGATTATATTTTAAGTGCAGGTATTATCTATACAACCGGAAGTACCCAGTCTTTATCTTTAAGTGCACGTGAAGCAGTAAAAAAAGCATTTCAAATTGCTTCAGAACACGGTATGTGTGCTGCTTATGACATAAATTATGACCACCGTCTGTGGAGCTGTGATGAAGCTAAAGAAGCTTTTGAAGAAATCGCACAGTATATTGATATAATGTTTTTGAGTCTTGAGCATGATTCGGTCAGAGTTTTTGATATAGACTCGCCGGATAAATGTATAAAATATCTGTGGGATAAAGGCATAAATAAGGTGATTGTTAAATCAGCAAAAGACAGAGGTTACTTTATCGGTGCGGAAGGTGATATTGTCTTTGTTGATTTTAAAACTGACGAAATAATTGATTCTACAGGTTCCGGCGACGCATTTAACGGTGCCTTTTTACACGGGCTTAATTCCGGCATGACTCCGGTTGAAGCAGCAAAACTTGCGTCAATAGATGCTGCTTTGCAGTGTCATGGTATGGGTGCAATAAAGTCTACTCCGTATAAAGAGCAGGTGTACGCCGCCTATTACAGTTAATAATTGAAACATCGCTCAGAGGTGTATATGTCTTCTCAAAAAAATATTGCAATCTCAGGTTATTACGGTTTTGAAAATTTTGGTGACGAGGCTATTTTAAGTGTTTTAACAAAAGAGCTTAAAACAAGGGAACATAATATAACGGTTTTTTCTAAAAATCCGCAGCGTACTTCTGCAAAACTAGCTGTAAATTCTGTTTATACGTTTTCTTTGAAATCAATAATTAATACTATTAAAAATTGTGATGTGTTAATAAGCGGTGGCGGCAGCTTGCTGCAGGATGCAACAAGCCTGAAAAGCCTTTTTTATTATTTGTTTGTAATTTTTCTTGCGCAGCATTACAAAAAAGATGTAATAATTTTTGCGCAGGGTATAGGTCCGCTAAAAAATCCGGTTGGCAGATGGCTTACAAAAAGTTTGCTAAAAAAATGCAAATATATAACCGTCCGTGATGAAAAAAGTCTTTTTCTGCTTCGTGGCTGGGATTTAAAACCGGATTTGGTTTCTGATCCGGTGTGGAATATTGAGTTAAAGCCGAGGGTTTCCATGAACCGTATCGGTGTACAGCTTAGAAGCTGGAAAAATCTTTCTCAAAAATATTTATTTGCATTAGCAAGAGAAATTAATAAAAATTTTGCGGATAAAGAAATTTACATCTATTCCTTTCAAGATGCGTTGGACTTTGACCTGTGTAAACATTTTGAAGCCCAGTTAAAACTTGTTAATCCTGTAATTAAGACTAAACTTTTATCAGCATTGACCATAGATGATACAATTCAGTCTTTTTCAAATCTGGATTATGTTATAGCTATGCGCTATCATGCCTGTCTTCTTGCTTTAAAATACGGCATACCGACGCTTGCGTTGAGTTATGACCAAAAGGTTGAAAAGATAGCAAAAAGATTTGATATTCCCTGTTCCTTTTTAAACGACGAAGACAAATTGGGAGATTATTTTGTCCAAATGTCGGCTTTAAATTCTAAAGATTTGCTCGCTAAAGTCCAGGAGTGCAGGTTCGATTTTTCCAAAATAATCAGTGCTATAGAAAAATAAATTATTTTATGTTTTTGTATGAATTCTTGAAAAGCCTTATTTTACAGGCTTATTTTGATTGTATTGTTTTATAAATATTAAGTTATGTAAACTAAATGGATGATATTATTAAAGTTTTTGGATACAAATGCCGATAAGTATATTGTTAGACCGAAAGGTCAAACAAACCTCCTCCCCAAGTCTAGTAGCCGGCCTAAAAGGACGGCTTTTTTTTATTCTAATTTTTAGATAAAACGGCAATTTTTTTATTTCAGATGTTTTATGCAGGTATGCAATTAAGTTCTGATATATCATTTAAGTCCCGCAGTTCGTTAATAAAAGATGCGGATTATATTCGTCGTACTGTTAACAGGCATTTCCCTGTTGTTTCGTACACAAAGGCTGCGCATGAATATCGTGGAAAGCTTTCGGGCTATAAAAATATTAAAAATTTTATTTTGAAAAAAAATGAAATATTAAAAGAATACAGAAAAGACAGGCATTATGTCAAAAGCCCGTTTGTTTTTTATAAAGAAATTATTTACTGTGCCTTAAAAGAAAAGCTTGGTGCTTGTTTCGAGCTTTCGTCGCTCGTTGAACTGGCTCTGAGAATGAACGGTGTAAAAAATTGTACAAAAGCGTCGCTTGTGGATAGTTCAGGCAAACTTCTTAATCACAGTGTTGTTTGTATAAAAAATTCTGACAATCTTAAAAAGTCAATAATAATTGATCCGTGGCTGCAGGATTGCGCTTTTTTGCCTGAGATGCTGTCGAAATATAAAAATGAGTATGCCAGATACTTAAAAACACCGCAGCAAGGTTCGATTGTTGAAATCAAACTTAATCCTGCTCAGGAACTTACAGAGGAACAGTTAAATTATTTTAGGTCAAAATATCCTCAGCTGCTGACAAAGCCCGAATTACTTTTAAATGCATGACAATTAATTTGTTAACAAATGTTAAGAAAAGTTTTTATTTTAAGCAATCTTAAAAAACAAATTGTTTTTATATAAATGTAAGGTTAGATTAATAAGGTTATGTACCCGTAGAGGGTAAATTAATTTGGAGGTCGGTTATGAACGGTATATCATCAGCAGGATTTTACGGTTATCCAAATCCGTACCAGATGATGGCAACAGCATCAGGTAACGGGCTGACCGATTTGAATGCGGGATTTTATCAGCAATTCGGTATCAGCAATGTGCCGGTTTATGATATGTCTATAAACGGTTCAATCGCCGGCATGTCAAATCCTTACGCAATGGGCGGTATGGGTATGTACGGTATGAATCCGCAATACTGGCCGCAATATCTTAAATATATGAATATGGATTATAAAGATCGTCTTGCTTACGATTATGAACTGCGAAATCTGGCAAGAGAACAATATTATCAGGAAGGTAAGGACGCTAAAAACTACGCCTCTGCAACTGACGGTTTAACAGGTTCTATCAGAGAAGCCTGCAACGCTTTACAAACAGTTGTAATAGAAGGTGAATCAGATCAGATTGTTGAACAGTTTGAACGAATTGTTAATACTTTAAGACAATCTCCGTTATATACAAGATTACAGCAGGAATTCAAAGATAATCCTGCAATGCTCGAAATGACATTAAGAAACTGTGCAAAAGAACAATTCCACGCAGTAACGGGTCAGGATTTGAAGGCAATGATTCAGCAAAACTGCGACGGCACACTGGCAAATGCTTTCTGGAACACAATCACATTTGGCAATGCTCAAAAATACTCAGCAGGCGAAGTGATTGCAAAAATGGAAGGCTCAGAACCGCCGAAATCAGAAAGAACCAAAGCCATAGCCGGCAAGGTTGGCGGTGTGACTGCTACAACAGGTGCAGGTGCAGCTCTCGGTTTTGTAGTCGGCGGACCTGTCGGAGCTGTCATAGGCGGTGCAGCCGGTCTTATCGCAGGTATCTTCGGAGCTAACTGTTAGAATTTAATCTTTAAGATAATAAATATATAATAAAGGCACACTATAAAAGGTGTGTCTTTTTTTATTAATTTGGGGCAAATTTAATTTATTTTTCTATTACAAACAATGCTTCTTCGCAAAGCAGATTTGTTAAAATTCGGTTAAATGGATTTTTGCTTATTTTGCCACGCTTTATATAGACTGATTTTGTTATTGTTATATCCCGTTCTTTGCAAAAGTCAAAAAAGTCTTCGACTGTTAAAAGGTGGATGTTCGGGGTATCGTACCAGTTAAACGGAAGCATCTTGGATTTTGGCATTCTTCCCTTGAAAAACAGATAAAATCTTACACGCCAGTAGCCGAAGTTAGGAAAACTGACAACTCCTTTTTTCCCTGCTCTCAGCATTTCTTCTATTACAAAATCGGGTTTTTCTGTTGATTGCAGAGTTTGATTTAGTATTACGTAGTCAAATTCTCTGTCGGCAAATTCCTTTAATCCTTCGTCGATATCGCCTTGTACAACCGAAAGACCTTTTTGAATACTTTCAATAACATTGTTCTGGTTAATATCAATGCCGAGTCCGCTGCAGTTTTTTTTATCAATAAGCAGTTTTAACAGAGTACCGCATCCGCAGCCTAAATCCAGAATTTTTGAGTTTTCTTGTATGATGTCAGTGATAACCGCATAGTTAAGATGTAAAGAGTCAATAAAATCAGGCATTTCCTTCTCCTTTTGCCAGAAAACTTTTTACAATTTTAGTCTGTGTTTCAAACTCCAGTAAAAAAGCATCATGCCCGCAGGGCGATTCTATTTCGCAGAAAGATACATCTTTACCGGCTTTTATCAGAGCGTGTACAATTTCTTTGGACTGTGCAGTAGGAAAGAGCCAGTCAGAAGTAAAAGACATTACAAGAAAACGAGCATTTGTTTTTTCAAACGCAGCTTCTAGAGAACCGTGCTTTTGTGCCAAATCAAAGTAGTCAACGGCTTTTGTAATGTAAAGATAACTGTTTGCATCGAATCTGTCTACAAATGTCCGTCCCTGATGTTCCAGATAGCTTTCCACCTGAAAATCTATGTTGAAATCAAAGTTTGGCTTGTCGCTGTACTGAAAACGCCTGCCGAATTTTTTATGCATTGATTCTTCACACAGATATGTGATATGTCCGACCATACGAGCTATGGATAAGCCTTTTTCCGGTTGTTTTTCTTTTCCGTAATAGTCGCCGTTGTTAAAATTGGGGTCTGAAAGTATTGCGTTGCGCCCTACAGCATTAAATGCTATTCCTTGAGCCGTCAGTCTGCTTGTTGAGGCGATAATAATAACTGCTTCAACCATATCTGCATTTGTTATGGACCATTCAAGAGCCTGCATTCCTCCCATTGAACCGCCTGCTACTATAAGTTTTTTGACTCCAAGAAATTCAACAAGTCGTTTTTGAACTTTAACCGCATCTTCAATTGTTATGACAGGAAAGCTTAAACCGTAGGGCTTTTGAGTTTCCGGATTTATTGAACAAGGTCCTGTTGTGCCGCTGCAGCCGCCAAGCATATTGGATGAAATAACAAAATATTTGTTTGTGTCAAACGCTTTGTCAGGTCCTACCATGTCATCCCACCAGCCGGGCTTTTTGTCATTTTCGTCGTGGTATCCGGCAGCGTGAGCATCGCCTGTCAGTGCATGTAAAAGCAGTATGGCGTTATCTTTAGTTTTGTTTAAAGTGCCGTAAGTTTCGTATGCAACCTGTATCGGACCAAATTCTGTACCTGATTCAAGCGTTATTTTGTCAGGTATGTTAAAAAATTTTGTCTGCGTTATGCCAACGGATTTTTGTTCGTCATTCATTTATCTTTTTCTCCATTAACATCAACGTTAATATTAACATAATTCAGGAATCTATCAAGTATCAGATATTTTCGTTTTGTTCGGGTTCTTTTATTGAATATAAATCATGACCGCCTGTTGCTTTGTAAAGACTGATTGTTGAGATAAGACAGTTGATTTTGTTTGATACTTCTTCTCTCTTTGTCATAAGCTCAATTTGTTTGTTGTATAACAAATCCAGTTCAGAGGCTGCACCTATTTTGTTTTTGTGTTCCATCAAAACGTATCTTTTATGCTCGAGATTGTATCTTTCTACACTTTCTTCGTAGTTTTTGAGGTCTGTTTTTAGCTGTGCAGTTGAGTCATTGACTTCTTTGAATCCATTTAGAATTGCTTTTTCGTATTCATGTCTTGCTTCTTCGTAACGGAATTTTTGTAGTTTTAAAACAGCTTTTTTTCTTCCGCCGGAGAATAAGTCAAATGACGGCATAATACCTGCATTGGCAAGCTGTGAATAACTGTTAAACAGTTGATCCCAGTGGTAAGCATTAAGCCCTAACTGACCGTATATAACAAATTTGGGCAAAAAGTCTTTTCTTGCAACACGTACATCATAGCCGATTTTTTTGATGTTGTCTTCAGATTGAATATAATCAGGACGCTGTGTAATTACACTACCGTCCATTTTTAAAGGAATCCCCTGCATTACCGTGAGTTTGTCACAGTCTGTTCTTGTGATTTCTTTTGACTCGTCAGCCAGATACACTTTTAACTGGCTTTCTATAATTGTTCTTGTGTGTTCAAGATTGTTTAAAAGCTCTTTTTGTGTAGTGAGCATTTTTTCTTCGGCAATGACTTCATTAACCGTGCAGAGTCCGTTTTCAAATTTCTTTTTTGTTTTTTGGGTAATCTCTGTTTGTAAATCAACGATTTGCTGCTGAATTTCAAGTAACTTGTCTGTTTTCACAAGATTAAAATAATTGGACGCAAAAGCCGAGGTTAATGAGATATAGCTTGCACGTTGCGCCTGTTCAATGATTGCCAGCTGTTGTTCTGCGCTTTTGGTTCTTATTCTGTTTTGCCCCCAGATGTCGATTTCGTACGTTGCCGTGAAGGGAAACTGGTATCCGTATTGAGCGTAACTCGGGATAACCATGCTGCCGAAGTGCTGGTCGCTGGAACTCATTATCCTGCCGAGATTGCCGTCAAAATAAACCTGCGGCAGTTCATTGGCAAGAGAAACTTTTACCATCTGTTCGCCCTCCTGCACTTTTAGAGCTGCAATTTTGAGGTCATGGTTTTTGTCAAACAGTTCTTGCAGGTAACCTGTCAAAATCGGGTCATTATATTTTTCCCACCAGGATAAATTAAGGTATTGCATGCGCTGTTCTTTTTGTTGTTCTTCTTTTTTGTTTTTCTTTGCAAATGCGCTTGTAGAGGTAAGTGGTGCAAAAATTTGCACGACAAATAAAAGTGTTATTAATGCGGTTAGTAATTTCTTCATAAAAATTTAATTTCCATTTTTTATTCTTGTGTTATGATGATAACACAAGAAGATTTTTAAGTACAACTTTTTTGTAAACACTATGCAAAATACCGAAACAACAATACACAACAACCTTCTTAATAAAAGGGTAGGCGCAATGCTTGTTGCAACAGGCGTGCTCTGGCGGGTCATGGCTTTGCAAAAGTATGCGGCTTGCGGGTATGAAATAACTCCGGAACAGTATCTTATACTTTCCATAATTATGGATTCCGGCGGTGAGCTTTATCAACGACAGATTTCGGAAATTACATACAAAGACCGTCCGAATGTAACAAGGATTATAAATATTCTTGAAGAAAAAGGGCTTGTTAAAAGAATTGAAGATGTTAACAAACGCAAAGTTTATAAAATTGCCGTAACACAAGAGGGTATTGAACTGAGAAAGAAAATTCAGCCGACAATGTGGGAGCTGAGGGCAAACGCAACTCAGGGGATTGAAGAAGAAGATTTGCAAAATGCATTAAAAATTCTTGAACAAATGTTAAAAAATATGAAAGATAAAGTAACTTTACAGATATAAAAATGAAAGACTATCAGAGGAAAATATATGAGTAATGAAGAAAACAAAAATATTGTTAAACCGGAAGACGAAGACATAAAACAACAAAAAGAACAGACAGAAGCCGAAAAAACAAGTGAAGAAGATGATGACGGCGAAGACCACAGACCCAGCTATAAAAAGAAAAGGGTAATAGTTCCGTCAATCACGGCTATTTTGTTTTTCTTTATCGGAATTTATTTTATGGTGCATGCACTGCATTTTCAATCGACTGATGATGCTTTTGTGGAAGGTCACATCGTTTCTGTAGCACCGAGAGTTTCAGGTCCTGTTATTGAAATGCTTATTGACGATAACAAACCTGTAAAAAAAGGTGATTTGCTTATTGTTATTGACCCGAGTGACTATGAGGCAAAGCTTGCCCAGTCAAAAGCAAAACTTGCCGAGGCTAAAGCAACTTTAAATATTTCTGAAAAAGATATAACAAGGTCAAAATCAGGGTTGGAGGAATCAACACATGACATTGCTTCTACAACTTCAAAACTTGATTTTGCCAAAAAAGATTACAAAAGATATTCTTCAATGTACAAAGAAGGAATAGCTTCAAAACAGGATTTCGATTCAAGCAAGACGGCTTTAACAGTTGCAAAATCGAATCACAATTCCGCTATAGAACGACAAAAAGCCGCAAAAGCTATGTTAGACAGTGCAAAGGCTAAAAAAGAAGCAACTTTGGCTGAAATTCAAAAACTTGAGGCTGAGGTTAAAACAGATGAATTAAACCTTTCTTATACAAAAATTTACGCACCTCAAGACGGCTTGATTACAAACAGAACAGTAGAACTCGGTAATTATTTGCAAACAGCCCAGCCTATGTTTGCTATAGTGCCGGAAAAAGTATGGGTTGTGGCTAACTTTAAAGAAACACAGCTTACATATATGAAAGCTGGTCAGCCTGTTTCCATAAAAATAGACACATACCCCGGTAAAAAATTTAAAGGCAAAGTGGACAGTATCCAGCGTGCTACAGGTGCCAAGGCAAGTCTGTTTCCGCCTGAAAACGCTGTGGGCAGTTATGTAAAAATTGTACAGAGGGTGCCTGTAAAAATTGTGTTTGAAGAAGATGTATCGGACTACAACATAGTTCCGGGCATGTCTGTAGTACCGGAAGTTAAGGTCAGATAAGGGAGATAAACCTCGATGACCACGACAGAAGTTGTAACACAAACAGGAAATCCGCTACCGAACATTAAACAACAAAAAGATGTGCCTATATGGCTTGTAGCTGTATCAATACTTTTGCCGACTGCGTTTGCAATGCTTGCAACGTCGGCAACAAACGTTGCAATACCTTATATTGCGGGGTATTTTGGTTCAACTGTTGATGAGGCAAACTGGGTTATAACAATTTATATGATAGCAAATGCCATTTTGATTCCGTTAACAGGCTGGCTCGAAAACTACATGGGCAGGGTAATGTTTTTGAAAGTATTTATTGCAATATTTACCATAGGCTCTGTAATTTGTGCTCTTGCACCTAGCTTGAACATGCTTGTTCTGGGGCGACTTATTCAGGGGATAGGCGGAGGTCCTATGATGCCTATATCACAGGCTATTTTGATTGCAAGCTTTCCTTATAATAAAAGAGGTCAGGCGATGGCGTTGTTTGCACTTGCCGTAATGGTATTTTCTATTATGGGACCTACTTTGGGCGGGTTTATTGTAGATAATTCCGCATGGCAGTGGATTTATCTTGCTAATATACCTGTCGGGATTTTTTCAATAGTGCTTGTTCACTGCAATATAGTTGAACTTAAAAACAGGGTTAAACCTGATAAAGTTGATTATATCGGGTTTGGTGCTCTTGTTTTGTGGCTTATGTCAATGCAGATAGTTCTGGATAAAGGTCAGCAGTACAACTGGTTTGATTGTACGTGGATTTGTTGGTTAGCCGGAATTTCGTTATTTTCTTTTATTTTCTTTATTGTATGGGAGCTTGAGTATCATAGCCCGATTGTTAATTTGCGAATTTTTAAAGATAAAAACTTTTTTATAGGAACAATACTCGGGTCATCGGTAAATATGATTATATATGTTACAATAGTGCTTTTGCCGAGTTTTTTGCAGAGCCTTATGGGTTACACTGCTATGCTAAGTGGTATGTCTTTAGCTCCAAGGGTATTTTCATGTATTATTATGCTGTTGATAATAGGACCCATGGTTGAGTTTTTGGATAACAGAATACTTATAGCCTCGGGCTTCTTCTTCCTCGGGCTGTCGACAATTATGTATGCTAATTTAAATCTCGCAATATCTTTTGATTATGTTGTTATACCAAATATACTTATGGGTATCGGCGTAATTCTTGTATTTATTCCGGTATCCGGTCTTGTTCTGGGAACTCTGCCAAAGTCGGAACTCTCAAACGGGGCAGGTTTGCACAGCCTTTGTAAGTGTGTTATGACGGCGTTTGTTGTGTCTATGTCATCTACACTTGTTGCAAGACTTTCTCAGGTGCATCAGACTTATCTGGTTCATAATTTATCCAATTTTAACCTCGCTTTTCAGTCCAGATTACACTCGATGGCGGGCAATTTTATGCATTTTGCTTCAAACTATGCAACGCACAAAGCCGGCGGTCTTTTGTACAAACAGATGCTTGTTCAGGCAAAATTGATGTCTTATGTTGATGTGTTTGAAATGTTTGCGCTCATTGCCTTTCTTTTAATACCTTTCGGATTTTTGCTTAAGGTTCCTAAAAAAGGTAATTAGGAAGTTTAACAGGGTAATTCTGATTATAAAATACTTGCCAAATAAGTTAAATTAAAGTATCCTCTATTTGCATAAGACAAAGTATTAAATCATGTCAGAAAAATCAGTACAAAATCATATAAAATCATTTTTAGCATTTATTTTTAGCATTTATATAATTTTTATTGCTGCATATTTCATAAAATATCTGGCAGGAGTGTTTTTTCCGGAGTGTTTGCCTGTGGATTTAACAGAGTATTTTAATTTGTATGTAATGGATTTTAGACCTGAAACAGCTGAAAAATTACAGTATTTTCTCTGCGTTGGCATGTTTCCTTTTGTTTATGCAATATTTTTTAAAATTTTACAAACGGTTCAAATAAATGCCGGTGACAAGTTGTATAAAACTGTGATTCTTGTGGAAATTGCACTGCCTGTGCTGTTAACGGCATTGCTGTGTAAAAATATTGATAATGATGCACTCAATATGTTGTACCTTGGAATAAAAAGCAAAGCAGGGGCTATTTTTTCTATATTTTCTTGTTTAATTTTGATGGCGTTATACAATTTTGATTTAAAACGATTTTTCAAACCCTTTAAATATATTGTTAATATATTAATGTTAATAGTTGTGATAGCTGTTTTTTATACAACAGCAAACCTGTATTACACACCGACTTATGATTTTTCAGAAGCTTCCGTTATGCATTTTGCTGCATATTTCAGCCCTGTGTATAAAGTATATTCGGGGTTGAGCGCAGGTGTTGATTTTACTAACCTTTACGGATTTTATCCATATTTTTATAATATTGTGTTAAAACTTTTTAATAATGCCTCTGTTCAGTTTTTTAGTTTGATAAACAGTATTCTGGTCTGTTTATCACTGTTGTTTGTCAGCATAACTCTTTTCTTAAACGTAAAAAATAAATTTTTGGCATTTAATTTCTTTCTTTCGTATGTATTTATATATAACTGGGCAAATATTTTTTCGACACATACACTTTTCTTTTTACAATTTATGCCCCACAGAGTGTTTTTTATAACTATGATTGCAGCTTGTGCATCAATTTATTTAAAAATAAAAAACATCATTCTGCGAAATATTTTAAAAATAACGGGATATATCATCTCAATCCTTGCTATACTCTGGAATGCGGAATCTGGTTTGATTGTATTAGTCTGCTGGACTCTGTTTTTGCTTTATGAATATGTTTCTCTAAAAGTATTTGAAAATAAGCCTGTAAACTATAAAAAAATAATATTGATTGTATCAGCTGCCGCAGCGTCGTTTTTAATCTATCTGACGTCAATACAGTTGATAACATTTTTTAGAACCGGCATGTGGCTTGATAATGCCTCTAATTTTTATTATCAGACCTTATTTTATAAATCAGGATATTACATGCTTCCGATGCCTCTTTTTAAACACCCGTGGATGCTTGTAATACTTGTTTATTTGATTGCACTTGTTAAGCCGGTAAAGGCTCTTTTGCTTAAGAAGGATGATTGTAATACCGTAAAAAATAGTTTATATTTGCTTTTATCCCTTCTAGGTTTAGGAATATTTGTATATTATCAGGGCAGAAGCTATATTCTTAATTTAGTTATAGTGTCTTTTCCTGCCTTGATTATACTTGCAATGTTTTGCAATGATTTTATACAAAAATATTTAGAGAATAAAGACAACTCTTTTGTTTCAGTATCTTATTTAGCAAGAACCGTACTAATATTGCTGCCTGTTTTGTACTTTTCTGTGTCTGCTGTTTATACAGTATTTTTAAAGAATCCTGCACCTTATTTTAATCTATTAAAAACAAATACAATTCAAGACGGTTCTTGTGTAAATAATGTTAAATTTATAAAACAAAATACCCAAATTGATGAAAAAATTGATATACTAACTATTGATGCGGATACAATGTATTCCATGCTCAATATAAAAGATTCTTTAAAATTTAATACTTTCATAGACTGGGCGGATAAGCAGCAATACTGTAAAGTATTTGATTATCTTGAAAGTTCTGACAACACACTTATTATGGATGTTAAAGTACTGGATAATTTAAAAAAATATGAAAGTAAAAAATTTGAAGAATTATTTTCAAAAAAAAGATACGAGATATACGCTCAAAACAAGGATTTGTACATTTTTAAACAAAATTTAAACAAAAAATGAACAAAATAATTTTTACATCGTTATATATGATGTAAGGACAAAAAACAATGAATGAGAACAACGAAAACAAAAAAATATGCAACGGATACGAAGCCATGTTCACATTCTTGAATGAAACGGACTTTCTGGAACACCTCAAAGTGTGTGACGAATGTGCCAGGGAACATGCAAGAATGCAGCGGGTATCCCAGCTTATAAGGGAAGCAAAACCGTACATAAGGGAAAAACAAAAAAGTCGTAATATTTTAAAAAGTGCGGCGGCAGTTTTTGTAATAGCTTTTGCGACTTTAAGCGTTCCTTTGTGTATGACAGGTGTCAGTGTGTACGATGATTATGTTGTACAAAACACCCTGACCGTCGAGGAAATGGGCATGCCTGTTGACGAGTACGGCTTCCTCTATGTGGAATAAGTAGATGGATTTAAGAGAGATAATACGCAACCACGGTACTACCGTAAGAAACATAATTAAAAGAATTACAAATGAACAAAACGAAGACCTTGAACAGGAGGTCTATACTAAAATATGGAAAAATTCCGATAAATATGAAGAAAAAGGTGTCCTGAACGCCTGGATAAGAACAATTAGTGCTAACTTGTCCAAAGATTACCTTAAATCTTCACAAAAAAAATTGTCTGACAACACAACAAATGATGAAACTGTAATGGAATTTGTTGCTGATAAAAAAGAAACTCCCGAATCAATTATGCTAAGGAGAGAACGGCAGCAAATGATTTCAGAGGCGATTAACAAACTAAAACCAAAACTCAGGGAAGTTATTATGCTTTATGAAATCGAAAACAAATCGTACGAAGAAATTTCACAAAAAATAAAATGTCCTATAGGAACGGTAAAATCTCGTTTATACAATGCAAAAAAAGAACTGGCAGAGATGCTGGAAAATCTAATGTAGAAAGGAACATTTAAAATGAAAAAAACTTTAATAATAGCAGGTTTAGCAGCAAGTTTGGCACTTACATCAACTATGGCAAATGCCGAAGTAAAAACTACGGCTCCTGATAATGCAAAACAACCGGCAGTAGAAAAACAACTACCTAATAAGAACGATAAAAAAATGAAACGTCAGGCATTTGATGACAGATTGAAACTGACAGAAGAACAGAAAAAGCAGGCTCATGAAATCAGAATGAAAGGTCATGAACAAATAAAACCTGTTTTTGATGAAATAAAAGCGAAAAAAGCAGAAATAAAAGCTGTAGCTTTAAATACAAAATTGTCTGATGAACAGAAAACTAAAAAAATTGACGCTTTAGAAATAGATATTTTAAAGCTTAAACAACAGGCAAGAAAAATCAGAATGGAGAATACAAAAGAGTTTGAAGCTATTCTGACTGACGAACAAAAAGCCGAATTCAACAAAATGAAAGAAGAAGGCAGAAGAATGCATATGATGAAAAAACACAGAGGTTTTAAAGGACCTAAAGCTCCGCAAAGACCCGTGAAATAATTAAAAAGTTATTGAATATTCACAAGACAACTCATACCGGATTTTAAGACCTCCGTATTGTTATAGACAATAATAGCGGAGGTCTTTTAGTGCTAAAATTTTATTTTGCAAAATATATTTTTGTTTTAGAATATAAAATATGTATTGAGAGTATCGACGGCAGGTGCCGTTCAGGGGAGAAGAAAATTGGATTTTACAACTTTAACCATAAACTTTTTAAAAATTTTAAGTGATATATTTGGCAGCTACGGTCTTGGGATTATAGCTCTTACAGTTATTATAAGACTATGTCTGTGGCCGTTTAACGTTTCTCAGCAGCGTTCCATGAAAACCATGCAGAAACTCCAGCCTAAAATGAAGGCTATTCAGGAAAGATATAAAAACAATCCGCAAATGATGCAGCAAAAGATGATGGAGTTCTATAAAGAACACAGCTTCAATCCTATGTCTGGCTGCTTGCCGCTGTTAATACAAATGCCTATATTTATTTTACTGTACTCATCTTTAATGAGCCCGCAGTTTATATCTCTTGCAGGACAGTCAAAATTTCTTTTTATAAATAGATTGGATGCTACATTAAAAGGCAATGCAGGTATTTCTAATGACGGAAAATTTTCTGTCGGCGTGCGTGATACATTCTCTTTGAATAAAAATATTAAAGTATATATAGGGGATGAAGAACTTGAAAATGTAAAACTCTCAAGTCCCCGTAACGCTGTTAAAGTTCAAGGTGATATTACACCCGGTGAGCCTGTTGACTTAAAAATCAGTCTTGATGATTTTGATTTGAAATTCAGCCAGCTTGCCCAGATAACAAGTGCTGTCGCTACAGTTACGGATAACAACACAAGAGAAATTGAAACCGTAACCTTTAAAAAACAGGGTGATAACCTTATTGCCTCTGTACCGACGCTTGCGACAAAATCTTCATTTAATTACGATGTGCTGCTTCTTGTTGTAATTTTTGGTGCATCAATGTTCCTGTCGCAAAAAATTATGATGGCTACTAATAAAATGCAGCAGGCAGACCCGACTCAGGAAGCCATGCAAAAAACTCTCGGCACAATGATGCCTGTTATGCTGACGGCGTCGTTCCTGTTTATACCGATTCCTGCTGGTGTACTGCTTTACCTTATTGCCAGCAATGTTGTTATGGTGTTCCAGACTGTGATAATTAACAAGCAAATTGATATGGAAGAAATAGAAAATAAAGATAAAAAAGTTCTTGTTGATGATTCTTCTGTAAAAGATGCCAAACAGGTTAAAGCAAAAGAAATTAAAAATCTTGATTCAGACAACGGCAAAAAGGATTTATAATGAACGAAAAAGCACAGCAGGCTCTTGATTTACTGCTTGAGGGCAATAAAAATTTTGTGAACGGTAAATCTTGTGCAAACCACAGAACGGTTGAGGATTTAAAAACCTTATCACAAGGACAATCTCCGATTGCATGTATTGTTACCTGTTCGGATTCCAGAGTTATACCGGAGCTTGTTTTTGATAAAGGCTTTGGGGATATATTTGTTGTGCGTTGTGCCGGTGCTGTTATAGGTGAAAATATTTTGGAAAGCGTCGAGTATGCCGTAGACCATTTAAAAGTCCCTCTTGTCATGGTTCTGAGTCATGATGATTGCGGTGTTATGAAAGCCGCAAAATCGCTGTATCCGAAAGAACCCGAACATCTGGAACTTTTAATTCGCTCTGTTTATGAAATTATTGACAGTGAAACGGAATGCTATAACGAAATAGCTAAAAATTATACTCTTACTAAGAAAAGAAAGCTCTTAAAACGTTCAAAAATATTAAGACAGGCTCACTTTGACGGTAAATTTGAAATTGTACGGGCGTATCTTAAATTTGATACCGGTGAAGTTGTTATTGTTAATGACTAATTAAAGAAGCTTGTGAAAATTTTACTTAAGGATATATTATCAGCTAATCTTTTTGCTATTGCTGTTTTTATTTTAACAGCTTTAAATCCCTAACAATTTGTAGAAAATAAATATATGTCTAAATTGTAATGTTTTTTGAAGTTTTTGAACTTTTTAATGTTTTTGTGCGATGATAAAATATAGACTTGGTTTTATTATATAAATAAAAAATTAATACGAAAATATTTAATAGAGTGGAATAAATATGAGAAAGATTAAAGTAAAAGAATTCAAAAAAAGTGTGGTTCTTACATGTGCACTGGTGCTTCTGCTTTCAGGTTCTGCAGTAATGGCAGATGTAAATTGGACTGAACTTGATTCTCAAGTAACATCAAGTCCTGCGAATATGCAGCTGCAGGGTGACGCAACTGCCGACAAAACAATTTCGTTGCCGCCTGTGCCGGGATCTACAGGTACATATAATATTAACGGCGGCGGTCATACCGTTACATCAGACGCAACATTGTCAGGTTCTGCTATTCAAAACCAGACAGGTGCTACAACTACAATTACCGATACAAAATTCAATGGCTTGGATGGTGTAGAAGGTACTCAAAATAACGGCGGTGCTGTTTCAAACGACGGCGGTACAATGACTGTTCAAGGCAGCAACAGCGGTATAACAAATGTTGAACAGGGTACATACAACGCAATAAACTTCAGCAGTTCATTTACAGGCAACAAAGTTGAAGGTAACGGCGGTGCGTTGGAAAATACCGGCAATATGTCTGTTGACCGTGTTTATTTTTACAACAATACTTCAGAAACCCTGGATGACGGTAGTCTCGGCTTCGGCGGTGCTATTGACAACTTTATATCCACCGGCAATACAAATCCGCAGCTTAATATTTCAAATTCAGTTTTTGATTCTAATACAGCATACAGCTACGGCGGTGCTATTTCAAACAGGGCAGGTTATACGGAAATTTCAAACTCTATTTTTAAAGGAAATATTGTAAACGGTAACCTTGCAAGCGGTGTTGGTCAGGGCGGTGCAATTTTAAACAGTGCCGACATGACTATTTCTAATTCATATTTTGAAAATAACACAGCAGGTACCTTTGGCGGTGCAATTGCAAACTCTATATATGATCCGGCAAAAAACCCTGATAAAAATCTGGTTTTAGAAGTTAATAACTCAACTTTTACCGGCAACACTGCAACTAACGGCGGCGGTGCAATTTATAACGACAGTGTATCAAATGCAGATGCTTCACGTACCTTGATTGTTAATAATTCAACCTTCCGCAGCGGAAACGCAGCAAGAGGCGGTGCAATATATAATGACGGTGCTAAAACAGCCGGTGACAATGATGGTGTAGCCCGTATTAATAATTCAATATTTGAATCTAATACAGCTCCAAGCGGCGGCGGTGCCATCAACAACCAGGGGGATATGATAATTCAAAATTCCACCTTCCACAACAACGGCGACGGTACAACAACAACCGGCGGTGCAATAAGAAACTTTGCTTCAGCTTCACCTGCAACACCGGAATTAACGGTAATCGGTTCGACTTTTACCAATAACAATGCTTTAAATTACGGCGGTGCTGTTTACAACAGCGGTGAAAACGTTAATGATGTTGCTGCAACAGTTACATTAACAAACGTAACAATGACAGGCAACACCACTAATGACGGTACTGTTGAATCAGGCGGTGCTATATATGCTAATGACGGTTCAGTAACAAATATCGTTGCAACCAACGGTAACAAAACCACTATTGGTGTTACACAAACTGCCCCGCTGCCGGGTACTTACAATATGTCTACCGATACAATAAGCTTTGCCGGTGACGCAGTAGGTAACTTTAATGCAGAAGGTACAGGCGTTATTGAACTTAACTCTGTTGTAAGAGGTGATGCTGCTGACAGCGGTGAAAGCTCTGTTATAAACATTAACAACGGCAATTATACCGGTGTCGTACATTTTAAAGGTGAAAACGGAAAGATTGAAAATGCAAACCTCCACCTTTACAATGGGGAATTAAAATTCGACCACGATGCAAGTCTTACATCTTCCAACAATGTTTATCTTCATGGCGGTTTGTTAAACCTGTTAAATAATGAATATTCATCTAACCAAATTCAGGCTCAGTCCTTGCATTTGATGGGTGATTCACATATTAAACTGGACGTTGACTTAGGCGGTGAATACTCTGATTCAGGTAAACCTGAAATGGATGCATTGTTAAATGCAAATATTCCGACAATTACAAATGCTGGCGGACATACATTGTTCATCGACCAGATGAAATCCGTTTCTGAGGCTAAAGGTGACAATGTAAAAATACTCTTTACCGATGCAGAAGCTCTTGTCGGTCATGTAGATTTGGCAAAAGGTGCTAATGTCGTACAGGCTCCTATTTATAAATATGAAGTTAAACAGGAAACCGTTCCATATCCTACAACAGGCGGCTCTACATCTAATGTTGACCCCGGAGAATATTTCATATTTAACAAAATTGGCAACTCTGATTCTATTATTGCCGGACCTGTTGCTGCACAGGCTGCCTTCCTGATGATGGATAACTTGTACAGACAGTCATTTGCAAATATGGATATGGTTGCATTAATGACTCCTGAAGAAAGAATGGCATGGAAGATGAGAAACAAATATGCCTCTGCTTATCATACAGGCGTATTTGCTCCGAACATTATTCCTGAAGAACGTGACGGCTTTTATGTAAGACCTTTTGCTAACTTTGAAAGCGTAGGGCTTAAGAACGGACCTAAAGTTTCTAACGTATCATACGGTACTTTAATAGGCGGTGAGTCTGACCTTATTGACATCGGTCACGGATGGGATGCAAATTACTCCTTCTTCGGGGCTTACCATGGTTCGCATCAGGCTTATAACGGCGTTGATATCTGGCAAAACGGCGGTACAATAGGCGGTGTTGCTACTGCATACAAAGGTAATTTCTGGACAGGTGTTACTGCTAACATAGGTGCAAGTGCAGCTCAGGCAAGCCACATGTACGGCAATGATGACTTCCCGATATTGATGACAGGTGCTGCCTGGAAATCAGGTTATAACTGGGGATTGTTTAACAATAAAATGGTTATCCAGCCCAGCTATATGATGAGCTATACGATGGTTAATGTGTTTGATTACACTAATGCCGCAGGTGTCAGAGTCACACAGGATCCTCTCCACGCTATAGAAATTATTCCGGGGTTGAGAATCATTGGTAACTTAGGTAACGGATGGCAGCCTTACCTCGGCGTAAATATGACCTGGAATATTATGGACAGAACAAAATTCTATGCCGATAATGTTGCTTTAACAGAACTTGCAGTTAAACCTTATATTGAATACGGCGTAGGTCTTCAAAAACGCCATGGTGAAAGATTTACCGGTTTCGGACAAGCTATGATAAGAAACGGCGGACGTAACGGTATTGCTTTGACCTTAGGTTTAAGATGGGCATTAGGACATTAATGTTAACATAACTTAACAATTTGAAAATACTTGTAAAAAGAACGTTTTGGACTCAAAACGTTCTTTTTTTATAAAAAAAATATTTCTTTCAGGCAATTTTTAAATACAAAAATTGTTTATGTATGTATAGAGGATTTAGAAATCCAAATAGGATTATTATTTAGGGAAAAGAAAGGGATATTTACATGAGCGGAGAAGAATTAAGATTATTTACAACAAACCCTGTTAGAAGCAATGGTACAGCAAGCGCAAACTTTACACAGTTATCTGAAAAAGAAAAAGCTGCATTAGAATTACTTAACCAGATTGCAGGTAAAAAAGAATATAAAGAATCAATGTCAACTGACGATCTCAGAAAAGAACTTGAAAAAGATTTAAAAGCTTTACATACAAAACGTTCAAGAGATGACAGAAAACGTGGTGTTGATTCCTTCTCACCGATAAATGATGATACTTACAGAACAGCAATGGATGTATTGGAAAAACAGATGGACATCCGTGAAGAAGCTAACTTAGCTTATGCTCAAAGCAAAGTCAGAGAAATCACCGGTGAGGCAAGAGAATTATTAGGACAGGATTCTGAATATGATGTAACAAAACACAGACAAATCAGATCTTATGTCAGAGATCAATTAAAAGAAGAATTTGAAGCAGGTAATCTTACTGAAGAACAATATGCCGCAGCAAGAAAATACGGCGAAACCAAAAAAGGCACTCACTTCTTTAAATCTATCTGGAGAGGCGTGTTCGGCGGAACTAAAGAATCTTCTGAACTTTACAGATCAGCTGCTCAAAACAACAATGTTACAAAAATCAGAACAAGCGAAGAAGGTCCTCAATATGACCCTGAATTGCAGGCTAAATTAGACAAAGCTGGTATTTCTGTTGATGATATTTATCAAGTCGGTGACAACTTAGTCGGCTCAGAAGCTGTTGTATCTTATTCAAACAGAAAGGTACAGGCAGGTGAAGCTCAGTTCATCACTGACGAATTGAACAGACGTGCCCGTAACAATGGCTCTGATACAAGATTTAGCGTTAAAGAAGCCAAAGAGATTATGAAAGGTGCCGGCTACGGTATTGAAAAGAAAATCGATGCTAAAAAAGTCATAAGAGATATGGCTATTCCTACGATAGTTGGCGGCGGCGTCGGTGTTCCGCTCATTCCGGTTCAAAATCAGAACGTTAACTTAAATTACGGTGAAGGTATAGAACCGGAAACAATTCACCAGGATCAGACAGTCGCAATTGCTCCGGCAGTAACGGCAGCATTAGCAGCAGGTCTATCAGCATTAAGTTCAATCAAAGAACAGGCTACAAGAGTTGAAGACAAAGCAATCCCTGTGGATATTCACTCTGATATTCAAAAATACGAAGACTATGTTGACTTTGTATTAGAGTCAGAATCCTTCCCATCAAAACAGGCAAAAGCAATGGCAATGAAGATTGCATCATACTACACAGATAAGGAAGGCAATCTGTTAAAAGATCAGTTAATTGACGCATACAGACATGCAGGCGGCTCTGCTGACCCTGATGATAAAAAAGATTCTGATAATTACAGAGATGCAAGTGTACTTAACCACAGAGAAGCTCTGACACTGTTATCAAAACTTGAATCAGGTGAAATCAAAGTAGAAAAACCGGACAATGATGAGGTTGTTGTTCCTACTGAAAAACCGTATGTTCACCTTCAGGAAGAAATCGTAAAAGAAGTAAAAGATGTAGAAATACCTACAGATTGTTACGAAGTTAAAGCAGGTGATAACTGGGATATAGTTGTAAGAAACGTTTACGGTATCACAAATGAAGCAGATGTTAAATACATCAGAACTCAAATCAAAAAAGAATTCTTCAACAAAATGAAAGATGAAGGTACTTTACCGGCAGGTGTTACAAGCTGGAGGGACGGCTTCTTCCCGAAAGCGGGCGAAGAATTATGCCTCCCGACTGTATTCAAGAGCGAAGACGGCAAACGTGAATATAAACTCAATGTAAACGCAGATTTTGAACGTAAAATGACAGATTCGAAAAACGTATCCTTCGGAACTGTAGCTGCATACAGAGGCAAAACTGAAAAACAAGAAGTTGAATCAAGATACTATGTCGTAAATGATTCACGTAACGAAGAACGTAAAGGTGAACTTTACGCTGGCGAAGACAAAGCTGAAGCTGAAAGAAAAGCTAAACAGGCAGCAATAGATCTCAAAGCTAAAGGTGTAACAACATCAGTAGTTGACAGAGATGAACAGGGCAGAATGAGAATAACTCACACTGACCTCGACGGAAAACAAACAGTAACAGTTTACTAATTTGAAATAATAAAAAGCTCTCTGAGAATTATCTCAGAGGGCTTTTTTAATTAAGCAATTGACTATTTGCTTATTAGTTATATCTCCAACCTTGATGGTAGTAGTCGCCGCCTGCTGATCTGGTTTGTGTTTGTGATTCTTGAACAAGATCAATTAAGGTTTGTATCTGGTCTTCCGAAGGAGCTTTTTTACTTTTTACTTCGTTGAGTATTTCATTTAAAGTGCTGTTCAGTTTAGATGAATTTACTCCTGAAGTATCAAGACCTGATACAAGGCTTACAAGAGTTTCAAGTAAAGCGTTTGTTCTTGTAAGGTCTACTGTGCTGTTTTCAAAGTAGGCTTCTAAGTCTGCAGTAGTAACTAAGTTGCCGATTTTGTCACTGATTTCATTTAAGATATCTGTGTAATCAGGAATAATTTCTTTTAATTCGTCAACTGTCATACCGCTGTCGCCTTTGCCCATATTGGTCAAGATTGCCTGCAGAATTTCAAACTGCTGCTGTCTTGCCTGTTCGGCTTTTTGCAGATATTCTGTATAGCTGTCAAGGTAGACCTGCAAGGTGGTTTGGTTAACCATATTGCCGCTTATTTTTTGAAGTTCGTTGAATAATCTTTCACCGTAAGTTGTTGCGGATGAAATAGCTCTGTCAAAGGTGTTTTTGATGTCTTCACCAGTAGTGACGATTGCATCTAAAGAACCCTGTATGCCTGCTAATTTTTCAAGAACTTGTTCGAGGTTAGCGTTTATTTGTGCGCTGTTATTGTTGCTTTGCTGCTGGAATTCTTTGATTGCATCTGCAATTTCTTTAAGCCCGGCAGGGTCAATGCCCTCGCCGCCTTCAAAGTCACCGTTAGACAGCAAGCTTACAACTGTTTCTAACAATGCGTTTGTTCTTGTAAGGTCGGTTTTGTGTGCTTCCAGAGCTGCTTTAATATCACCGATTGTAATTTGGTTGCCTGATATATTGCTCAGGTAATCTTTGATTTCTTCATACATAGGTCCGAACATTTCCTGAACCTGATCAATTGTTAAAGTTTTATCATTAATTTGTGCAACCTGGGCATATAATTCATCCATTTTTTGTGAAATGTCTAATGTAGTCTGATTGTTTTCTTCTTGATTTTCAATTACCTGATCTAATTTACTGTTAATGCTGCCGATACCGTCATTGATATTTGCCAAACCGTCAATTATTGCTGTTTGATTATTTTCAAAGTTAGCATTCAAGTTATCGACTTCTTCGGCAAGTTTGTTGATAGCCTCGAGAATTGCACCTGTATTGGCTTCGATTTTTCCTAATAATTCGATTACTTTATCCATTGCTTCTGATATGGTCATGTTACCTGTATTAATAGCTGCGAGGATTTCATCGAGTTTTGTATTGAAATCAGGATTTGTTCCGCCTTGAACATTTTTCATTTCTTCAATGATTTGTCTTAACAATTCTTGTTCATTTATAGAACCTTGCTCGTATTTTTGGATAAATTCATCAATTTTTCCTGCAAGGTCAGGGAATTCTGTTTTAATCTGATCAACAGCATCTTTCAAACCGTCAAGTTTGCTGTCAATGCTTGCGAGCAGGTTGATAATCTGATTAAGTAATTCAGATTCTGTAATTTGACCGTTTTCAAATTTTTGAGCAAGGCTGTTGATTGTTGCTAAAATATCAGAGCTTATGCTGCCGTTGTTCTTAATTTCATTAAGAATATTTTCGAGCATTTCTGATTTTGTAATATCGCCGTTTTGATATTCATTGTAGAAATCAATAACCTTGTTATAAAGATTTTTGTTTGTGTCATTAAGTGTTTCGAGTAATTTTTCCAGATTAATAAGCGTCTGGTTTTGCTCTTTATTAGCCTGCAAAATCTGGTTTAATTTATCAGCTGCATCAGCCTGACCGTTAATAATTGCATCTAATTTAGCAAGAAATTCAGCGTCATTAGCGTTTGCATCTTCAAGCAATGCAACAATTCTGATAGTTGCAGCATCAATGGATTCTACTGTGCCGTTGATGCTCTGTAAAATAGAAGTAATATCCCTGCCTTGATCAATTATGCTCTCAACAAGGGAGATTAATTGTTTATTATCAGAATTCATTTCTTTTAAATAATTAAGCATTTCAGTCTGTTGATCGATTTGCTGCTGCTGCAATTTCATCATAGCATCCAATTTTTCTAAAATCGGAGCCATGTCAACATCTACATCCTGGTTTTGTTCAATACAGCTTTGTAATGAAGCTGCAGTTGCACCAACACCAAGTACGCCGCCTGTTACTTTCATAAGTCCTAGTACATAGCCGGCAAGAGCACTATCTCTTAGTCTTTGTAATGCTGTTTTTTCTTCTTCTGTCATTTCCGGTTCAACAGAGGGACCTTTTGGAGCTTCTTTGTCAGTTTTACTGTTTACATCAGTCTTCTTCGGAAGCTTGTTGAAATTAATACCATCAATAGTCATGAAATTTACTCCTTTTGTTATTAATGTTGTGGTGCCTAATAGAAATACAGTGAAGAAATTTAATTGCGCATATTTTTTAATTATGTAAAAAAACTTTACAATTTTCGGCTAAAAATTAATAAAACCTTGACAGAGTTTTTTACACTTACTTATTACTTAACTGCAATAACTTCGATTTCTATGAAGGCTCCCTTTGGCAGTTCCTTAACTGCTACGCAGGAACGAGCCGTTTTGTAATCAGTGAAGTATTTTGCGTAAATATTAATAATTCAGCAAAATCGCTCATCTCTTAAAAAAGCATGAAACCTTCACTATAATATAAATACCCAATTTTTCAATTTTTAAACATTTTTTATCGATTTTAAGCCCAAATGTGTAGAAATTGTTACAATTGTTGTTGTCTATCCTTTAACAGCAATTACTTCTATCTCAACAAGCGCACCCTTTGGCAGATCTTTAACAGCTACACAAGAACGTGCAGGCTGGTTTTCAAAAAAGTATTGTGCATAAACTTCGTTAAATTGGGCAAAGTCGCTCATTTCTTTCAAAAAACATGAAACTTTGACTACGTTATTAATGTCCATTTGTGCTGCTTGTAAAATATTTTTTATATTTTTTAAGCATAAATGTGCCTGTAGCGTGACATCACCGTCAGAAAGTTTTCCTGTTGCAGGGTCTATGGCTATTTGTCCGGAACAATATAAGGTATTGCCTGCAAGAACAGCCTGTGAATATGGTCCAACAGGTTCCGGTGCATTGTTTGTATAAATTATTTTATTCATAACCTATTCCTTTATTTTTCTATTTCTCTGACGTTAATTTGTAGCCTGCGTCGATTAATGCTTGTTTAATTTCGCACAGGTGACGCATATTTCGTGTTTCCATTGTTATTTTAAGGTAACAATCATTTATATCCGTATTTTCACCGCCTTGATTGTGTCTTACCCTTATTACGTTTGCGCCTAAATCTGCAATAATACGGGAAACTTCTTTTAATTGTCCCGGTTTGTCGAGCATTTCTATTGTTAAATCAGCAATTCTGCCTGATTTTAAAAGACCTCTGTTTATGACACGTGACAGTATGTTAACGTCAATATTTCCTCCGGAAACAACGCATACAACTTTTTTACCGTCAACGGGCAGCTTTTTGAATATTGCAGCAGCAACGCTTAGTGCACCGGCACCTTCTGCAATCAACTTTTGAGATTCAATAAGCGATAAAACGGCAGTAGCTGTTTCGTCATCAGATACTGTAACAATTTTGTCCACATATTTTTGGCAGTATTCAAAAGTGTTTTCCCCGGGCATTTTTACGGCAGTTCCGTCCGCAAAAGTAGAAACTGACGGCAACTCTATACGTTCATTTTTTTCTATGGAATTGTACATACTGCCCGCCCCTGCTGCCTGTACTCCATAAACTTTACAGTCAGGTTTAAGCATTTTTATTGTGTATGCAATACCGGAAATCAGACCGCCGCCGCCTATAGGTACAATAACAGCATCAACATCCGGAAGCTGTTCTATTATTTCAAGGGCAATTGTTCCCTGACCAGCTATTACGTCTTCATCATCAAACGGATGTATAAATTCGGCACCTGTTTCTTGTTGGAATTTTACGGCTTCATTATATGCATCGTCGTACACACCATCTACGAGCCTTACATTTGCGCCTAATTTTTTCGTTGCTTCTATTTTAGAAATAGGTGCTGTGCTCGGGATAAAAATTGTTGAGGTTATGTTATTTTTGTGTGCGGAGAGCGCAACCCCCTGTGCATGATTGCCTGCTGAACAAGCTATAATGCCTTTGCTTTTTTGTTCTTCGGACAATCCTGCTATTTTGACATAAGCACCACGGACTTTAAATGAACCTGTTATTTGAAGATTTTCTGATTTTAAATAAATTTCATTATCTTTTGACAATGCAGAAGAATATATTAAATCTGTTTTTCTTATAACAGGTTTGAGTGTTTCAGCCGCTTTTATTATTTTGTCTATTGTTAACATTTTTTCTCCGCCAAGTCGTGTGCGCTATTGATAACTTTCCAATGCAACTTAAAATAGTTATTATAATATAGCAATTTTAGGCAGAGTTTGCAAACAATAGTTTAAAAATCGTCTTGCTGCGAATTTTTGGGTAATTTTATTTTGTAAATATCATAATTGTCGTCGGTATAATCTTTTTGGATGGAAATAACATTCCAATGAGTAAAACGATTTATTAATTTTTTAAAATGATATTCGTCCAAATCCGAGTGAGTCCTAGTTAATAATTTTTGGGATTCTATGCGGTGTAGGTTGTTCTTATATTTTTCTTTATCAGGTTTGTATATTCTGTCAATTCTGTAATTATTTCCGTCTTTATATATCTCTCTGTACGGAACCGCCTGTTCTTTATCGTAATATAATGTTTTGACAGTATTAGGATAACTTGTTGTTCTCTCTATGTCTATATCCCCGTCTTTGTCATAATGTGTTGCGTGTCCTCTGGAAGCTTCAAGTATTGTTTTACCTGTTTCCGGATTATACTTTTTACCGTACTCGAACCTATTATCTCGTTTATTGAAAGTTTTTTCTTTTATTAATCTGTTGTGGGAATCATATACATATTCCGTATAATAATCTGCACCGTAACTTGCACTGCGGGCTTCCGGGTTTTCTTCTTGTGAAAAATAGTGTCTTTCTGAATGTTGTGGAAGTTCTGTTTGGGGATTGTAATCTGTAATTTCTCTATAATCTCTATTTGTCAAGGTTGTTTGTATCAGTTGATTTTTGTCATTATATTTATATTTAGTTACTCGTGGAGCCATAATTGGCAAAGCTTCAATGTGTTCAATTATTTTGCCGGTTTTTTCATCGTAAATAGAGGTTAATGTTTTTTCAAGCCAGAAGGTATGGTTTGTTTGGTCATAAGCTTTTTTATGTTTTTCTTTTTTTATTAATATGCCGTTGCGGTTATATTCTTCTATATAAGGGAAATTTTCTTCATTATATTGAAAATGCTTCAACAGAATATTTTCGTCATCTGCAGCGTATTCTTTATATTCTTTAACAGTTGCACCGTCTTTTTCAAAATACGTTACTCTTGTATTTTGACCTTCATTTCTTTCTGTCATTTGCATTGGGATTTTTTGTGCATCAAGTATAATTTCTTTTATAATTTTGCCAGAGGCATCTTTTTGTCTTATGGCAGAGCTTTTTGTATTAATGTTGTTTTCAAATTCCATATTAAAAAATGCTCTTGTAAAATCAATGGCATCTTTTTTTACATCTTTTTCTGGTTCTAAACCTTTAAAAGAAACATTGCTCTTTGCAGCTTGAAAATTTGACTGCACGGGTTTGTGTGTTGTTATATTAGCAGTAATTGCAGAAATAGTCATATATATTCTCCTAAATATCCTACTGGTCATAATAACGCAGTAAATAATATTTTTTGCTATTTTTTTAACTATTTGTTACATAGTATAAATATAAAATTTTTTATATAATAATACGTAAAATTATAAAAATATTTGATATTATTTTGGAATTTTTTTATTTTTATTTTCTAAATAAGTAACAAAATTTTATGATTAATGTTAGTAAATATTAACATTTATTGTTTTAAAAAACTCAACAAATAAGAAAATAAAAAGATTTTATTGCACAAAATCGCTAAATTCATCATAATTAAAAAGTAATAATAAACACTACGAAACAAAGGAGTATGCTATGAGTACCTATATTCCCAAACCGGGAGTCGAGTTGTCAAAAGAAGAAATTAAAAAATTAATTGTTGTTCACAAAGTTAAATTTGTTAGATTGCAATTTGTTGATATTAACGGTATGGTTAAAAATTTGGCTGTACCTGCAGGACAGATAGATAAAATCTTGAATAACGAGCTTATGCTTGACGGGTCTTCTATTAAAGGGTTCCGTAGCATAGAAACCTCAGACATGTGTTTTCATCCTGATCGTTCGACCTTTGCAATTTTGCCGTGGAGATGTAAAGAAGGCGAGTGGAATGTAGCCAGAATCATATGTGATATATATAATTCCGACGGTACTCCCTTTGAAGGCTGTCCAAGATGTAATTTGAAAAGAGTTATTAAAGAAGCTGAGGAAATGGGTTTTGTTATGAACGTAGGACCGGAAGCTGAATTCTTTTTATTTAAAAAAGATGAAGACGGTATGCCAACAACTTCTACCCATGATGCAGCAGGGTATTACGATGTAGGACCTGATGACAAGGGCGAAGATATAAGAGCCGAAATTGTTGACAATCTTGAGCGTCTTGGTTTTGAGATAGAAGCAAGCCACCACGAAGTTGCAAGAGGTCAGCACGAAATTGATTTTAAATATGCAGACGCACTTACCGCAGCAGACAATATTGTTACGTTTAAATATGCTGTTAAAGCCTGTGCTGATAAAAACGGGCTGCATGCAACCTTTATGCCTAAACCTATTTACGGCATTAATGGCTCAGGTATGCACTGTAATATTTCTTTGTACAATATTAAAGAAGACAAAAATGCTTTTTATTCGGAAGATTCCGCATATCAGCTTTCTAAAGAGGCTCTTTATACAATAGGTGCAATTCTTGAAAATGTAAAAGACTTCACTGCTGTTACCAATCCTACGGTTAACAGTTATAAACGACTTGTACCGGGGTATGAAGCCCCTGTATATATAGCGTGGTCGTTATCTAACAGAAGTGCACTTATAAGAGTTCCTGCCAAAAGAGGTAATGCAACGAGAATAGAATTGCGCTCGCCTGACGGTTCTTGCAACCCTTATCTTGTTATGGCTGTCCTTTTGACGGTAGCTATGGAAGGGGTAAAAAATCAAGTAAAACCTCCGCTGCAAACAGAAGAAAATATTTATGAAATGAGTGCAAAAGAAAGAAAACGCAGTCATATTGATTCATTGCCGGGGAGTTTGAATGAAGCTCTTGCCTTGATGAAAAAAAGCAAAATTGTCAGAAAAGCCCTCGGCGAACATATCTTTAACGAATTTGTTATGGCTAAAGAAATAGAATGGGATAGATACAGAACTGATGTTTCTCCTTGGGAAACAAAAGAATATCTTGAAAAATATTAAACCCTTCAGATGTTACAAAAAGCCTTCGTTATTCATTAAGCGAAGGCTTTTGTAATTAAATAATTGTTATTTTAAAAATTCATCAAATTTTTTGTTAATTATTATTTTGTATCCGCAGCTGTCAAAGGTTTCACATCCTCCAAGCCTTATTTTTGAGTTAACCATAGGATACATTCTGCAGTAAAGAGAGCGAAAAAGATAATCTTTGCAGAGATTATTTTTATCTAATGATTTACATTTGAACAGCAATATTCCTTTTTCGTTTCTACCCGCAATTTCAAAGCAGTTGTATTTTTTGTCAAACTTTTTTAAATCTTCAAACTGTTTTACATCTTTAACATATTTGTCTTCTATCATAAAGACTATATTCTTGCAGCAGGCTCCGCATTGAAGACATTTTCCTTCTATTTTGTATTTGGAAGAAAAAATTCTGTCAAGATAAAATTTTATGTATAAGAATAAATCTCTGAGCACTATTTACCTATCCAGAAGTCATTACGTATTATAGGCCAATCAAAGTCATCAAAAGAGAAAATCTGCATAAAGTAGTAGCCCGGTTCATCTATAACAAAATATGATTTAAAATAGTCTAAAGAAGTATCTATCTGAAAATCTTTTGACCAGTATATTTTATATCCCCAGTGGTTTGTCTTTTCTTCTTTTTTAATGATTTGTACTCTTATATAATCGTCTTTGAAGCCTTCGTTGTTGATTAAAATATAATAAACCTTTTCTCCGGCAGCGAAATGGCGTCCTGCGTTGTTGATTGTTTGATTGGTTATCGGCTGACTGTTAAAGAGCAGTAAGGCATCTTTTTTACGGCACCTAAAGCCAAAACCGCTGCAAACAAATATGCTCAACAGACATAATAAAACTAAACCATATTTTGTTTTATTTCTCATTTACCAATATTTTTTAAGTACTCAATCTGTTTTTTTACATCTGACTTCATCTGGTTATCATCAGTAAGCCCGACAAACTTTTCATAATTCAAAATAGCCTGCTCATAGTCTTTGTCTTCTTCATAAGCCATACCAAGTGCATAATATGCATAGGCATATTTCGGGTTTATCAAAATAACATTATTGAATGTTTCTTTAGCTTTGTCTTTTTGTTTTAATTCTGCATAGCATAGACCTGCATTGAACATTGCGTCAGTGTTTTTAGAATTAAGCGTCAGTACTTTTTCGTACTGCAAAAGCGCATCATTTGTATTATCACCGGCTTTGTATGTGTTTCCAAGTTTTATTAAAACAGCTTCGTTGTCAGAAGAAAGTTCCAGTGTCTTTTGGTATTCAGTAACAGCTTTATCAAGCATATTTTCTTTTGTATATAAATCTGCCAGAGCTTCGTGAGCCTGAGCATTTTTTACATCCAGTGATAAAATTTTATTATAAACAGCTATTGCCGCTTGATTTTTTCCGTATTTAACAAGCAATTTTGCGTAATCAATCATTAAATTGATATTTTCAGGTTCGATAACAAGAGCCTTTTCATATTGTTCAACTGCTTTAACCTTTGCATCCATTGAATCATAAAGCCCAGCCATTGCTCTAAAAGCAGCAACTTCATTGGCATTTAAATCTGCAGCAAGTGAATAGCTGTTGAGTGCTTTCTTTGTTTGACCGTTGCGGGTATAGCTGTCACCCTGTGCAATGTATGCTTTGTAAAGATATTCTCTGACTTTAGGCTCATTGCGTTGTTCGTAAAGATTTTTATAGATAGAAATTGCCGCATCATAGTTGTTAAGTGCGTGTTCTGCGATAGCTTTGTTGAAAAGCACGTTGTAATCATTTTTGTCAACTGCTAATAATTCATCATATAATTTGATAGCTTCGTTATAATTTTTGCAAAGGTGATAAGTTCTTGCCAGTTCTTTTTTTACATCTGCATTGGCGGAGTCGATTGCCAATGCGGATTTAAAATTTAAAATAGCGTCATCAAACTTTTCACTTTTTTGATAAACAAGTGCCAGATTGTAATATGCAGAGGCATCTTTAGGTTTGTATTGTATGTATTCTTTGTACATGTTGATTGCATCCTGCGTTTTGCCCATATCGGCAAGCAGATTCGCATAATCCAGTTTTAAATCATTTAAGTCCGGTTTTATTGTAAAGGCATTGCGAAATTCTATAAGCGCAAGCTCGTCTTTAGAAAGCCTTACATAAGCCAGTGCCATGTTTGCATGTGAAGCATAATCCGTTGAATCATTTCTTACAGCTTTTTTAAACATTTCAACAGCGTTTGTATAATCACCGGAACGCAGTAATGCAAGCCCGTAATTTGCATATTCTTTAAATACCGTAGGATTTTTTGTGTATAAAGTTGCATACTCATCTGCGGCATCTTGATATTTGTCCATCTTTAAATAAATAGAGGCAAGGTTTGCTCTGGCTTCCGCATCATCAGGATAATAGCCCAAGAATGTTTTGTAATATTTTATTGCTTCCTGATCATCGCCCTGCAATGATTTTACACTTGCAAGATTGAGGTAGTTATATTTATAATCGGGGAATATTGTTAATGCCTGATTATATGCAGCAAAAGCATTTTCGTAATCATGCTGCTGCTGCAAAATGTTGCCTATACTTATGTAAACAACAGCATCATTCGGTTTTAATTTAATAGCTTTTTTGTATGCAATAAGAGCGTTTTCCCAGTCGCCCATTTCCGTATATAAACCGCCGAGTTTTATATACAAAATTGCTTCATCCGGCGAAAGCTCGATTGCACTTTTTATTTTTTCTATTGCCATTGAATAATTACAGTCTTTTTCAAGCACATTAGATTCCTGAAAAAGTTTGTAAGATTCCATAGACATTTTTGCACAGGCACTAAAATCAGAACACACAGGTGTGAGTGCCAACATTAAAGATACTGCTAAAGTAATTTGCTTTTTCATAGTTTGATTATCTTATGATTTTTTAAAAAAATCAATCGTCCTTTGTTTGCTGCTTTGTATTTAGTTCTGTTTTTGCCTCGTTTAAAGGCATTTTTGTAATAATTTGTTTTTTGTTCTTTTTAAAAATATCTTTGCTGTACACGACAAGCCAGTATTTTCCGCTATTAGACGGTACAGTAAAATTTATTTTTTGAATACGTGGTTTGTTGAATTTAAGCGGTTTAAAAAATGTTAAATCCTCTTTGCTGTCTGTTTTATAGGCTTTTCCTTGGGCATCAATAAGTTCAAGATAAACTGCCTGACTCAGCATTGATTTGTTTTTTGCTTCTACCGTTATCACAATATTTTTAGAATGTGTGGTTATGTCGTGTATTCTAAAATAAAGACCGTTAGAAATTATTCCTGTTTTACCGACTTCCGTAACAACACGTTCACGGGCCTGTGCAGGAATAAATACACCGGAGCAGAATACAAGAAACAACACTGTGATAAACACTTTATTCATATCAATATTCTATAAAGTTTATAGCACAATGTCAATTAAGCAGTATTAAACTCCCGAGCTAAAAAACAGCTAAATTTTTTTGTTTTATAATTGAGCCATTTTGTCAGCTTTATCAATTTTATAAAGAATAATGTCTATCTGCTCTTTGAGGCATTCAAGCAGTGTTTTTAATTCAAATTTAAAGCTGTATGCACCGGGCCAATAATATTTATCCATAATTTGTTATTCTCCTATGCTATTTACAAAAATCATATCGGCATATTAACGGTTAAACTTTAAAATAATTATTATGTCTGTTAAGAAAAATTAATAAAATTTCTATTTAATATTAATATTCTTTGAGCTAAAATGTTTGTGTAAATTTTTAAGACCGCATAATAATTTGGCTAATGCCGTGCGGCAAGGGGAATATAAAGAAAAGGAATGTATCATGTGGGATTATACGGATAAAGTAATGGATCACTATAAAAATCCGAGAAATGTCGGCGAGATAGAAAATCCGTCTGCTGTCGGCGAGGCTGGTTCTCTTGTTTGCGGTGATGCACTTAAATTATATTTAAAAGTTGACGATAAGGGCGTTATAACGGATGCAAAATTTCAAACCTTCGGTTGCGGCTCCGCTGTTGCTTCTTCAAGCGTTTTAACAGAAATGATAAAAGGATTGACAATTGAGGAAGCCTCTAAAATAACAAATCAGCAGATTGCCGATGCCTTAGGCGGACTGCCTCCTCAAAAAATGCACTGCTCTGTAATGGGACATGAAGCATTAGAGTCCGCTATTGCAAATTATAAGGGTGAGGACGCAGCACTTCACTGTGACGAAAAAATAATCTGCAAATGTTATCATGTGACAGAAAACGTTATCAGAGAAGCAATTGAGCAAAATAACCTTACCGACCTCGAAGACGTAATGAACTATACAAAAGCAGGCGGAGCCTGCGGACAGTGCCATGTGGCAATACAAAAAATTATTGACGAGCTTAAAAATAAAAAAGAAAAAGTAGATATAAAAAACATGTCCGTAACCCAGCTTGTTTTAAAAATTAATAATGTTATAGAAAAATATATTTCAAATGAACTTCGCAAAGACGGCGGAGATATTGAGCTTATTGACGTAAAAGACAACAAGGTTTATGTATCTTTGAAAGGTATGTGCAAATCTTGCAAATTTTCGTCAAACACTTTGACGAATTTTGTAGAAGCCTCTTTAAAAGAGCATATTTCGCCTGATATTGAAGTTGTGGAGGTTTAATTATGCCGCAAAACAGCACACAAAAAGTTGTCTACTTAGACAACAATGCAACCACTATGGTTGATCCTAAAGTATTTGAAGCAATGAAACCTTATTTTTGCGAGCTTTACGGAAATCCGTCAAGTATGCATGCATTTGGCGGACAGGTACACAAAGCCGTTGACAAAGCACGTGAACAGGTTAAAGAATTTTTAGGTGCAACAGACTCCAAAGAAATTATTTTTACCGCTTCCGGCTCAGAAGGTGACAATATGGCAATAAGGGGTGTGCTTGAGGCTAACAAAAGTAAAAAACATATAATAACAACAAAAATAGAACACCCTGCTGTGTTAAATGTATATAAATACCTTGAAAAACAGGGCTATGAGGTTACATATCTTGAGGTTGATTCTCTGGGAAATCTGGATTTGAATCAGCTGAGTGAATCAATAACTAATGATACTGCTCTTGTCAGCATAATGTATGCCAACAATGAAACAGGCGTTATCCTGCCTGTAGAAAAAGCTGCCAGAATTGTTAAACAAAAGAATCCTAAAATAAAAGTACATGTTGATGCAGTACAGGCAGCCGGGAAAGTTCCTATAGATGTAAAAAATACTGATATTGACCTTTTATCTATAGCAGGTCACAAAATTCATGCGCCTAAAGGTATAGGGGCACTTTATGTAAAAACAGGAACCTTGCTGCCTGCGTTTGTTATAGGCGGTCATCAGGAAAGAGGAAAACGTGCCGGTACAGAGAATGTTCCGTACATAGTCGGCTTAGGGCTTGCCTGTGAGCTGGCAAAACAATCCCTCTCTTACGAAATGACAGAGGTAAAGCGTTTGAGAGATAAGCTTGAGCAGGGAATACTTAACAAAATTTATAACGCCAAAGTAAACGGTTCCACGATAAATAGGGTGCCAAACACTACAAACATTGGTTTTCAGTATATCGAAGGTGAACTTATACTGCTTCACTTAAGCGATCTTGGTATTTGTGCAAGCTCTGGCAGTGCCTGTACTTCAGGAAGTCTTGAACCAAGCCATGTATTAAAATCAATGGGTGTTCCGTTTGAATCTTTGCATGGCAGTATCCGTTTCAGCTTAAGCAGGTTTTCAACTGAAGAAGAAATTGATTACGTACTCGAGGTGCTGCCTGACGTAATTAAAAAACTCAATCATATTTCGCCTTATCAGAGAGAACTTAGAGAACTCGAAGCAAGACATAAGTAAAACAAGCGAATATACATTTATATATTAAGCAAACCGCCGTACAGTTTTTTGTAAAACGTTACTGCTATGTACAGGACAATTAAGCCTATGAAAACTATAGACATAGGCTGCAGCCAGGCAGTAAAGACATTTAAAAAGTTTTGTAGCTGGTATTCGTAGTCTTTTGCTGCGTCCTTAAAGGCTTCTGCCAAACGACCAGTTTTTTCGCCTGTAGCTATTTGTGACAGAGCAAACGGGCTGAAAAGTTGTGCAGTAACAAATGCTGAAGCAACATCGCCGCCGTTTTTTAATACATTATTAGCTTTTATCATCCCGAGTGAAGCTTGTTTTGTTTTAAACAGTGTAGAAGCAAGCTCAACGGATTCCATAATAGGTATTCCTGCGTCATAAGAAGCTGCAAGTACATAGAAAAAATTTATAAAATAAATATTATTTACACAAGGTGCCAGAGGCGTTTTTTCTACAATAAAATCAATTACTTTACCAAGAACCTGTTTATTCGATACAACATAAAAAATTCCACCGAAAATGGCAGCATAAGCAATAATAATTTTTATCACAGTAGTGATAAATAATGTAAATATTGATGTCCTGCACATACCGGTTGTGTACATTACATCAAATATCTTAAAGAAGAAGGATTGACATAAAATTAAAACACCTATACAGCCTAACAGTAAAACCGCAGGATATGTGAGCGAAGCTATTAAAGAATTTTTTAAATTTTCTGTTCTTTTTATATCTTCCCTTATTCGGAAAACGGCGGCTTCTACCTTGCCGCTTTTATCTCCCGCACAAAACAGCATAGCGTATTGCGCCCCGACAATGCTTTTGTATCTCATCATGAGCTCTGTTATTGGCATTCCGTCTTCAATACCGCTTCTGAATATTCGAGCAAGCAACCTTATGTTTACATTTACAGAGGAAGATTCTATTGTTTTAAATATTTCAGTATAAGGAAAACCTGCACTGTAGAGGCTTTCTATTGAGTTAAAAAATTGTTTTTTTTCTGATAAAGTTAATTCTTTCATAAAATTATTATACATTTTTTAATTTAAAATTCATACTTTTTTAATTCTGTAGTATGATATTCATGTTTTGAAAGGTATAAGGGAAAGGGGGACTATTCTATGATGTATCAGGTTTATACCAAAAAGGGCGGTTCCGATCTTACCAAAACACAGGTCGGAGAATTTTCGGATCTTGAAGAAGCTCTTGATTTTGCAGAGAAAGCAATAGAAGGCAAACCCGACTTAAAATATATAGTGGAATCAACCTCAGGACATTTTAACAGTTACGGTGAGCTGCTGGTTGAAGTAATAGCTGAAAGTGATTAAAAAATTTTATAACGGACAAAATATAAGGAGAAAACAAAGTGATTACAAAAAATCCCGATATTACAACAAATTTTAGCGGTATTGATTTTTCAAAATACACATCAAAAGTGTCAGAATTTGTTAATGAATTTTCAAAAAGGGCAAATCAAAAAGGTCAATTTTTAAACTGGGTTAATTTGCCTCAGGAACAAATAAAAAGAGTTGATGAAATTTATGAACTTGCTTCAAAATTGAAATCACAAACAGGAGTTAAAAAACTCAGCGTTATGGGTATAGGCGGTTCAAAACATACGGTAGAACACATGCTTTCTATCAACGGCTTGAATGTAAAACACGATGTTGTTGAATTTTATTCGGATGTTGATTCTGCAAGCCTTGAAAGATTTTTGTACAGATTAAACGATAATATTTTAGAATCAGCCTTTATGATTGCTTCAAAATCAGGCTCAACTTTTGAAACCAAAGACGGATTTTTAAGAGTACTTGCAATGCTGGAATCTGCTTATATCTCTAAAGGTCTTTCTGAAGATGAGGCTAAAAAATCAGCTAACAAACATTTTATTGCAGTTACAGACGCTAATGCAGAAAAAAGCGAATTAAGAAGAACTTCTAACGAAAACAATTGGCTTGGAGATTTGTATATTCACGATGATGTAGGCGGCAGATTTTCAGCTTTTGATGATCATGCTTTGTTTACTCTTGCATGGGCAGGCATGAAAAAAGAAGATATGGTTGAAATGCTTAATGCTGCTCAAGAAATGTCTGCTATTGCTTTAAGTACTGATTTTGACAATAACGATGCACTTAAAGAAGGTATCTTCTGGGCTGATGCCAAACTCAACGGTATTGAAGCCTCCGTACATCAGTATATGGGAGCTATTTTTGAAAATACTGTTTACTGGCATGCACAAATGCAAAATGAATCTGTTAAAGATACGTTAAAACAGGTCGCTAAAGTGCCTGACGCTATGCACCACAGTGCAGAAGCTCACTTTAACCCTGCAAACAAACTTGTCTTTGCTCTGACTGTTCCGGTTGACAATGGTGTGTGCAAAGAAAATGCAGAAGCTTATATCGGAGCATTAACAAAATCTTATGAAGTTACAGGCGCAACCTTTGTTGAGAGAATAGAAACAAAAGGAATGGGCTTAACCCCTAAAGCTGCAGGTGCAATGACTATGCTTCGGGCTTATGCTACAGTATATCAGGAAATAGTTGAGAAAATTATGACAAATACAGCATTCCCTGAAGTTTTAGACAGTGTATTGCAGCCACACGTTGAATTCTACAAAAAGAATTTAAAAGGCGGAGTTGTTGTACCCGGCAGAATTTCTAAATAAGTATAAGCAAATATTTTTTAATAAAACCGCATTTTGTATAAAATGCGGTTTTTATATTTTTTACTGTTATTTTGTTGTCATATTTCTGTTATATAGGAATGAAAGTACCATTAATATGATACCCAGTGTAAGGAAGGCAATTAGTTTGTACAAAATGTCAATATGTGCAAGGTCATATATAAAAATTCTTATAATAGACAGAATGCAAAGACAAATACCTGAGTTTTTTAAATAGTTTTTGTTTTTAAAAATGCCGAGGGTTGTTACTATACCGGAGAATAATATCCAGCAGACGGAAATAAGGTATTCCCCTCCGCCATTAAAGAAACATTTTTTTACTGTGTCAGCAATTTCATAATGCGTAAACAAAAAGCCTAAAAATATAGAAATATAACTAAAAATCTGCTTATTAAACCATTTTTTATATACAATCATTGTACCAATGCCCGCAGCAAAAGCAGCTGTTCTTAAGTTTATCAGCGGTATGAAGGCTGCAAGCGGTTTGTAATGAACAGCAAGCCCGATAAGAAACAATAAAGAAAAAATACTTGTCATTATAGAAATTGCTTGTATAAAAAACTTTGAGTTTATTACGTTGTTAAGATATCTCAGTGATATTGCATAAGCAAAACCGAGAATAATGTTTATCATACTGTTAATAAAATCAGCCGAATTATTGCTGTTAATGAAGTGTTTTGTGACAATACTGTTTATCTCCAGTCCTGCATAAAGGAACAATGAGGATAAACACATGAAACGGAAGAAATGAGCGAATTTTTCGATTGTTTCATCTTCTGTTTTGGAAAGAATATATCCCGATAATGCAGAGGACACAATGACAGGTGAAAATAATAAAAATCTGACATTCTTAAACGGAATATAATCTTTAATGTTTTCTATATAAAATACTCCGTCAGCAGGCAACATTGAAGTAAAAGCAGAAATCAAAATACCTGTTGCCCAGGCGCATAGGGCTTTGTTCTTGTATTTGTATCCATAATAAGCAAGAATTATTGTTTCGAGTGTCCAGATAAAACATCTTTTTTCAGGCATTCCTTTACATAAAAAGCATACGCATAAATACGCACTGATAAGCCCAAGGTGCATATAATTTTTCCATATTTTTTCGTCTGATTTCTTTAAATATGCTATTAACGCATAAACAAATACTATTGCCAGTAAAATGTATCCTGTTAAATCAGACTTAAAGTCTGCACACAACATAAGCAGAATTGTAAAAACAGCAAAATTCCAGTAGTTGAGAGCTGTATTTGGCAGTTTGTCATTATGAGAAATTAAGTCGTAAACTGTGTATAATCCCCATAAAATTACCGGCGCAATAATGCTTGCCTCATAGCAGAAGATTGTAGCTAAAATTAATGTAATAAAAAGATTTGTGCAGTTTAAAATATTGTTCCGTCTGTTTCTGCAGGTATATGCAATAGAAAGCAGGTTTACAAAAATCAGATATCCGAATATAAAATTTTGAGATACATCATACTGTGAATTTAAAAACAACGGGTTTATGTATGCGGCAATAAGACTGATAATCAGCATTGATACAGTTTTTAGTTTGTCGGCGAGATAAAACGCTGCAAGAAGGAATAATGTTGCAATTATACATGTAACCGGCATTGTGTATAGCTTAAACAGGGCACTTGCACAGTATGTTGAAATAAACATTGCTCCAAAACCGGTACCTAAAAGAACTTCCGAATATTTTTGCATATTCTCTTTTGAGTGCAGCATAAATGCTCCGATTATCATCACCGAACCAGCAAGATAACTTAAGGAAATTTTTACTACGGGTGTAAATATCAGATACGGAGATACTATTTTAATAAGAATCACTATACCTATTAAAATAGCAAGCGCACCGATTTTGTTAAAAATATTGCCCAAAAATAATTTTTCAAAGGAAAATGTCTGCTTTTCAACCGGCTGAACAATTTGCGGTTGAACAGTTTCTTTAGTATCTTCAATTGTTTCATTGGCGAATAAATTTTGCGCAATTTGGTCCTCAATATTTTGTTGGTTTTCTGTTTGTTGTACAAAGACAGATTTGTTTTCACCTTGAGCAGTTGCGTTTTGTATTTCTTTATTTTGAGGAGAATAATTATTTTCCTCAAAATATTTTTTTATCTCATTAACTGTGTTAGATATATTAATAATTTTGCTTTGTAGGACAATAATCCAAACAAAAAGAATTACTATAAAAAATGTTGCGAGCATAATATTTTATCCTTATTTTTATTAATCTTTTTATAATAAATTAATTCTATTATTTCAGGCAATTATTTAATAAATCTCTTGCATAATTTTTGCTGCCCGGAAGCTTTATTAATAATGTTAAATACCTGCTCAATTTATTTTTAAATGTTAAAATAGAATATCAGGGAGAAAGTATGCTTATACAAGGCAGCAGTAAAACAGAGAGAACCCAACGGCTGGTTAAAGAATACACAAATCTGCTTGAAATGGGGATAGAAGCTGACAAAATTCTTGTGCTGCTGCAAAATTCTTTTAAAAAAAATTTTTTTATAAATTCAGTCAAACAAAATATTAAAATTAATCATTTTGAGAACCCACAAATACATACCTTTTTCGGGCTTGTGTATAACACAATACAAAACAGGTGGACTGATATTCAAAATGAAATTAATACAGGAGCGGATGTTGTTGCCCCGAATTTGACAGGACTTGAAATATCTCAAATCTTTTTTAAACAGGCAATTAAAGAGGTTGGATTTAAAGACTATAACTCTAAAATTAATCTGATACACCAGTTATTCAGAAGATATTCTCTTATTGTAAATAATGCATTGACTGATGATGAGGTTATGCGCAAAAGCGAAATTCCGGGTGAAACTTTTGCTAATGATGCAAAACTGGCTATAGAAATTTATAAAAAAAAGACACTGGAGTACAGGGCTTTTGATTACATACGTCAGTGCGCAATATTTCGCTATATTTACAAAAAAATGCTATGTTTTGACAACATTGAATATTTGATAATTGATGATGCAGATGAGATTCCATACCTTGAGTTTGAGTTTATAAAGTATCTTAAATCGCAATTAAAACAGGTCTTTATTGGTTATGACAGATACGGGTCTTCCAGATTAGGCTTTTTGAATGCAGATGTTAAAATTGTTGAATATCTGGAAAAATTTTTTTCTTCCGAAAAAATAATTAACCTCGATAATATAAAAGAAATTGAATTTAAAACCACTCACAACAGTTATACCCGCAGGCTTGAAATGCTAAACAATGCGACAGAACAAATTACCGCTCTGATAAAAAACGGGGTAAGTCCTGATGAAATAACTGTTGTTACACCGGTTATTGATACAACACTAAAGTTTACATTAACAGAAATTCTATCCCCTTTGAATATTAAAACAACTTATTTTTCAGGAAGCGAAAAGCTTTGCGAAATACCGCTTGTTAGAGATACGTTGACTGTGCTTAATTTGGCATTGGGTGTTGATACTGATATTTATAAAATACGTGCTCTTTTAAACGGAATGCTGAAAATTCCGGTAAAATATTGTCTGCCGGTTGTTTCCAAATACGGCACATCAGGTGTGCTAAAAGCTGTTGATACCGGTAATCAAATATATAATGATAAGCTCAAAGTGTTAGAAGATACAATTGGATTTATAAAAAATACAGAAATCCCATTGTCTGAAAAGATATTTGTCATATATAAAAATCTTGTAAATCCTTCTTTTGATGAAATCCGTCAGCTTGAAAAATATAACTTTTTTATAAAACAGATACAGGATTTTGAAACAGTATTTTCTTTGCAAAAAAACACTCAGGCAATGCAAATAGCAATGCTTAATCAGATTGAAAATTCCATAATATCGGAAAATCCGTCTTTTTCTCCTGAAATAGAAGAAAAATCCGTGGTTGTTGCAACCGCACAAAAGATTATTGATTTTTCACTTAAAACTAAATATCAGTTCTGGCTTGATACAAGCTCTGCATTATGGACAAAAGAAGATTTCGGCACTTTATATAATGCCTGGGTTTTTCAAAAATCCTGGAATAAAAAAGAATTTACATACGAGGACAATATTGAATTAACGCAATTAAAAACTAAAAAACAACTGCGTAAACTCGCCTTGCTTGCAGGTGAAAATATTTATAGCTATTCAAGTCTTTTTGATACGGAAGGAAATGAAAATTTTGGGGGTATTGAAGAATATATTATCCCTAAAGAAGATGTACAAGCCGGTAAAATCAATTTTGATTTTGTTCCTCGTGATGACCAGAAGCCGGTACTTGAATACAGAAAAGGTCGCATGGCTGTATCAGCCGTGCCCGGGGCTGGAAAGACTACGATTTTGCTTGCTCTTATAATAAAACTGCTCGGCTGCGGTGCAAAAAGCGAAAATATTTTTGTTATGACATATATGGATTCAGCAGCAAAAAATTTTAAGGAAAGAATAAAAAAAATCTGTCCTGACCTTGATAAACTTCCGAATATCTCTACTATACACGGGCTTGCTCTAAGAATTTTAAAAGAAAATTCCAATTATGTAAAAGCAGGGCTTGCTGAAAATTTTGAGGTTTGTGATGATAATACACGCCAGAAAATTTTAAGAGAAATTATGTTTAAAATGCAGCTGCCTCAAGAGGAATTTGACAAATATGAAAAAGCTGTTTCTGCGTTAAAACTTTCTGATATTGAAAAATTGCCTTTTGTAAAAGATAAAGAGCTTAAGACCTTTATTAATTTTTATAATATTTACAACGATTATATAAAAAACAGAAATATTATTGATTATGATGACATGCTTGTCTACTGCGTAAAAATACTTGAAGAAAACAGTGAAATAGCAGGCTATTATCAAAATTTATGCCGTTATGTAATTGAAGACGAAGCTCAGGATTCTTCTTACATACAGCAAAAGTTGCTGAATATATTGACTCAAAAGTATAATAATTTGATACGCTGCGGTGATATAAATCAGGCAATTACCACAACATTTACCAATTCTGATACGGACGGGTTTAAAAAATTTATACAAACCTCAACTAATGTTTCAATGAACCGTTCTCAAAGATGTTCTGCAGAGGTTTATAAAACGGCTAACAGACTTATTGATTTTTCTGAATCTAAAGAGTATCTTAAGGGTGCTTTTTTTGATATAAAAATGCAAGAGGTTAAGGGAAAAAATCCTGTTGTTCAAAACGGTTTGTCCGTATCTGTTTATGACGGCTATAACGAGGAAAATTCTTACATTCTTCAGCAGATTAAAAATATTTTTCAGCAGGAGCCTGAGGCTTCTGTGGCAATACTGGTAAGAAACAATTATAAAATAGAAGAATATTCACATTTTTTGGGAAATTATGGGTTTAGCGTGATTAGTAGAGGCGATTGTCTTAAAAATCAGGCTGTTTTTGCTCTTATTTTTGCTTTTCTGAAATTTCTTGCCCACCCGTGGCAAAATACGACGATTTTAGAAGTTGTAAAAGAATTGAAACAGCAAAAAATGTTTGCTTTTACTCAGGAGGATTTGCTTTATTTAAAAGAGCTTAAAGAACCTTTTATTATGCAAAAGCCTGATGATATACAAAGTGCAGCTTTATCACAGCTGCTGTGGGATTTGAACTATTGGCTTGAAAACTCGGGGCTTACTACGGAAGAAATTGTAGTTAAAATAGGTTCATATTATTACAATACTAATATTGAAAAGTCTAACGTGTACATAATTGCTCTGTTTCTAAAAAGAATGACTGCACAATACGCCACAAATGATTTAATGCTCGAAAGACTTGAGGATATTTCTCAAAGACCGGTATCCGCAAGGTTTAAATTTTTTAATGATGATACCGAGGAGTCTGTACATCAAAATGCAGTACATATCATGACCTATCACAAATCCAAGGGTGCGGAATTTGATTATGTTTTTATTCCGGGATTGAGTGAAGAAATTTTGCCTTTAAATTTAGATGAGATAAAAATTAAATCAAAAGAGCGTTTTATTGAAGCTGTAAAAGGTTTAAACTTGAAATATAAAAAGAAAAATGAAAAAGATTTGAAAGTCTTTATTGCTCAGGAAAATATGAGGTTGTTTTATGTTGCAATAACAAGAGCAAAGAAAAAACTCTACATTACCTGCGCAAAAAAATATAAAAAATTTTCAAAAATTAAAGAAACTAAAATTTCACTATTATTTGATGAATTTTTTAATGAATCTTCCGGAGTTAAAAATGAAAAATAATATAATACCGACCTATACTTTAAACAAATTGCAAATGTATGATGAATGTCCGCAAAAATACAAGCTTTGTTATATAGATAAGGTACATATAGTTGAACCGATTTCATACACCGCTACAGGTAATAATTTGCATAACATAATAAACCATTATCTTAAAGGCAATGATGTTACAAGACTTGTCGAAGCACTTGGTGCTGGTGACAAACTGCTGTGGTTTAACTTTAAAAACAGTGATATAAAAAATTATAAAATTGTAAAAAGCGAGTACCCCTTTAATTTAAAGGTTGATGAATACTGGCTGGCAGGAAGAATTGATGCACTTTTTGAGTTTGATGACAATTATATTATTGCAGATTGGAAAACCGGTACAAGTTTTGCCCCTGAGCATGTAAAATTTCAGACAACTTTTTATCTTTTGTGTATGTATGAAATTTTAAAAATTAAAAAACTCATACAAGCTCCTGAGCAACTCTCTATGCAATATTTTAATCTTGCTGCAAACAGTAAAATTAATATAACGTTTAATCAAGAAACGTACATGCTGTATCGAAAACAAATTCTTGAAATAATAAAAAATATCAATGAAAATACTAATTTTTATTGCAACAAAACACCAGCCTGTAAAAAATGCAAGTATTACAGGGTCTGTCCTTATCTTTAATTAAGTTTGCCAGGATAAATAACTGCGATATGTTTCTGTTTAAATAATTTGTTAATTTAGCTGTGTTACAATCTGAAAGCTTTTTGAAAATTAACGCATTTGTGCATATTACAATGCTGCGCCGACACTCGCAGGTATTACTCCCATTGCAGCAGCACCGTCAAGAAAAGACGGGAATACTATCGCATCAAGCGCATAAGCACCGGCTGCAACTGTTACAACTACCATACCGGCTTTTACTGCTGGCGGTAGATTTTCTATAGCCTCTCTTATTTCATCAAAAGAAGTTTGTGCCCTTACACCTAAGGAAGTTTCGCCAACAACCATTTCTCCGGGTTTGGGAAGCAATATTACACTGTTTTCACCGAGTTTAAAATGTGCGGGTTTGCCGTTTTTGATATTTTCAAGTGCTTTTTCCATCATAGCGGCGGACAGTTCTCTTTGTAAGCGTTCTCTTATTTCTTTCTCTTTCTCAAACCATTCTTTGTCACGCTTGTTTAAGTCTTTATCATAGTAATTTGTTAATATAATTTCGTTTTCCGGGTCTATAATAGAAAGCGCAAATCCTCCGTTTTCCATAGGTTGTATATTTACACGATTAATACCAAATCTGAATAGGTTTCGATTATTAAATACCAGACCAATATCATTATGCAGCGTCAGGGTGTGCCAGTTATCCGGATCGTTAACACTGAGATCTGAAGCATATACATATTCAAGTTTATCACCGCTAATTTGTTTCTTATCTATAAAAACCATCGCTTTGCGTGCATCACTTAATGCATCCGTTATTAATTCAAATTCTTTGTGAGAGAGCGGATTGTTAAATTTAACTATCCTTTCTTCTGTATTTTTATACTCATCTCTTAAATTAGTACCAAATGAAAATGTTTTTACAGCACCGATAGAAAACAGAGTTTCACTAACCGGCAATATAAATGGATTACCATTACTGTTTTGTCTTATTGCTTCAAACTTGCTTAACATTTTTCCGTCTTTAGAAAATGCGACTGCTTCTATTTCGTCATCATTTTTATAAAGAAGGTTAAAATTACCGTTTCTTAATCTGTCAATTTTGAAACCGTGACTGTCAAGCAAACTATATTTTCCGCTGTAGCCGCCAGCTCTATCAGCCTTCATCTTATACTTGCCGTCTATAACAAAACCGTTAGCCATAGCTTCTATACGTTTAAATTTTCCGTCGTTAATATACGGCAGTGCCTGAAAAATTGCTGATTGATAGGTTCTGTTATTACTAAATGGAAAGTCAATTGGAAATATTCCATTATCATGCTGTATATCAAAATTATTGGCATTAATTGATGTAACACCGTTTGCAGAGCTAATTTGGATATTAACATCCTTACCGGTCGACGTAGTGTCAGCGGCAGATATGTTAGCTACAGGACTTGCCTGTAACATTGTTCTTTGCAGAGAATCAACAAGTGCTAGAGATTTTCCAACGACAGCAGCTGCGGAGTCAGGGGAATACATATATAGCTCCGGATTTAACTGTGCCATGTTTTCTTGTAAAGACTCAACAATCTCTTTCGTTTTTTCAAATATATCTTTTTCCGGAGATGTGTTTTTCGTATTGCAAGAGGATAAACCTGCAGCAATTACTGTAGGAATAACAAGTATTTTTGCATATTTTTTAGCATTCTTAGGCATTTGTGCCGGTGCAATTTTCATATTAAAAATTTCTCCTTCTTAAGCATTTATCATAGTTAAAAAGCTGACAAAAATAATTTTGTCAGCTAATAAAAACAATATGAAGATATGTTAATTCAAATTCAATAGGGCGTAAATTTATTAGATTATTCGGCTTATTCTATTTTACAAAAAGTTTATCCCATAAATCTTCTAAACGCTTTGCTATATTGTAAGCTAATAATGGCGGTACGGCATTGCCTATTAATTTATAAGCGTTACTTGCGCTCAGTTTGTATTTTCCCTTTTTTGAGGAGGCTTGAACAAAAGGGTAATCATCAGGAAATGTCTGGAATCTTGCACACTCTCTAACCGTTAATCTGCGTTCTTTTAAACCTTTGCTCAATTCTTTTATATGTTTGCCGCCATTTTCTTTGGAAAGTCTTCTGTATTCAATATTGCCGTGATGTTCTGCTCTTATTGTAGGTGCCAGTCCATTTAAATTAATTTCTGTTTGCCCTTGCGTGTTTGGGCAATATTTGGCTTTTGAATATGACATTTGGGCTAAATCAATATTTTCTTGCTCCGGCTCTTTCAAGTCTTTCAATACATCATAAGTTGTTACATACGGTTTTAATTTAGATATATTATTATCTAAGCTGAGTTGTATATCTTTTGTATTATCAAAGTGGGTTTTAATTGGATACGGGTCATAGTCTTCTTCTATATTTTCTTTACTTAAGGCTATTAATGCTTCGGGTTTTAAATATTTTTTATTAAAACCGATAAAAATGACACGTTCTCTTTTTTGAGGAATCCCATAATCTCCTGCAAATAAAACTCTTGCCGGTACTACAAGATATCCGTCATCAATGTTTCTAAAATCATTTTCTATAATATTTTTTACATCTCCAAAAGAAACTAAGCCTTTTACATTTTCTGCTATAAAGACTTTAGGTTTTGTAATTTCAATAACTTCCTTCATCCATAGATATAACATTCCGCGAGTTTCTGTTGTAGGAATTTCAGAATTCTCTTTTTTTCCATTATGACTTTTTTCAGAATTAAATCCTTTTCTTTTGCCGGCTACGCTAAAATCCTGACAAGGAAAACCACCGGTAACAATATCGATATTTTTAGGGAAAGAATATTCGCCTTTTTTATGCTTTTTTACTAAATCAACAATACTTTCTAAATGGAATAACTTGTCGTCGTATCCGAATTTTTTAAAATACGACTGCCAGGCAACTTGGGCAAAGTCTAAGATATCATTTGCAAAAACCAGATTGAAAAAGGTGGGTTGTAATTTTATGAAATTGCCATTTTTCTGCGCAATCCAATCAGGATGAATTTTTTCATTTACGCAAGGAGCAGGAACAATAAAGCCACCTTCAAAACCTAAATCCATCCCACCGCAGCCGCTAAACAAGGAAAGAATTTTTTTCTTTTTAATTTTTCTTTTTAATATATTTACACCTTGATTCATACTAGGATTATACAAAAAATACTTATGAATGTCCGATTTGTGTTAGAATGTTAAGAATATAGTTATCTGGAGAGTGAAGTGGCTGATATTTATACTCATTTAAGAGAACTCGGAGTTGCATTTTCTTTTTATAACAAAAAAAATATAGATGAAATTACCCCTGAATATTTTTTAGAAATTTGTGTTAAAAATATTGAAATGGCTATGCGGATTGATATTTCAATGATTGCTAATAATCAATATGCCTTTAATAAAAAGGAGATTGAAATTATAAATAATGCAATAAAATTAGGTAATGCAATAAAAGAGAATTTTAATATATCACATTATCCTAAAATTGTCTGGGTTGGATATGAAACACAGTCTAATTCTCCTATAGATTTGGTTATTGATAAATATAAATTTTCCTTAAAAGAAGAAAGCTTTATTTTGGAAAACATGGGTTTGTATAAGTTGTTAAATATTCTTTTAGATACGGATAAATATCATACAGGACTGCATGTCTTTAAAGAATTTGCGCCAGATGAATTTGAACACTGGTTTAATGTTACCTGCAACTGTTTATTAAATGACGGACCTAATGATTTTTTGATAGAAAAAATTGGAAAATATAAAGCAGAAGGTGTGATAGAAAACAGAGGAATGTTTTTACAATATAACAATACTGAATCCGTCAGTTTTGATGACATTACGGGTTTGAGTTATAAAGAATTTGAAACTCATACAAATAGTCATTTAAGAGAGTATGTCTTTAGTAAATGGATTAAAAAATCTGTTGAGTATGATATTAAGTATATTGAAGCAAAAAAATACTGTGCGATTCAAGCCGGAGAAAATATTTTGAAACTTGTTAAAGACTGTGAAAACACTTGTCCGGTTTCTTTTATGAGTTTTTTTAGAATTGAAAATGAAGAATATTATTATGCCAAAACAACAAATAATTCTTTAGAAATATATAAAGTTCCATCAATTGATGATGCTTGTAAAAATATTATAATTAAGAAATTATGGATAGAAGTTCCAAAATCTCAGCTCAATTTTTATACCCAGGTTGTGAACTTGTTGAATGGCTGTGAAATTGTATTTCGTAATGAATTAAGATATTCTCATGGACAGTTTAACGGCACGCCGGAAGCAAAATGTTATATTGATAGAAATAATTGTAATTTAACAACTATGTATGAAAAAATTGTATAAATGAGCCAGCATGATTATAAAGAAATTGTTTTCAGAGAAAATTAATAGAACTTGATTTAATTTCTATTCGGCTTTAATAAAATTGTAGCTAAAGCATAATCTTTGGCGAGTTGTGGCAGGATGTAATCCTGTCAATGATGTTGCGAACAAACACAAAAAAATATCGGAACGATAGGATTTGTCCTGAGTTGTAGACGAGCTATGCGAGTCTAACAAATCAGGATCAGGTGAGTGATTTTTAAGTCCGAAGGACGTAAAAAATCCGAAACGTGAAACCTGCGACAAACACAAAAAAATATCGGAACGACAGGATTTGTCCTGAGTTGTAGACGAGCTATGCGAGTCTAACAAATCAGGATCAGGTGAGTGATTTTTAAGTCCGAAGGACGTAAAAAATCCGAAACGTGAAACCTGCGACAAACACAAAAAAATATCGGAACGATAGGCTGTCGTAGGCGAGGAAACGAGCCGTACGAGAGCGAATCAGAACCGCCCAAAGATAGCGAAAGCGTAATCTTTGGCGAGTTGTGACAGGATGTAATCCTGTCAATGATGTTGCGAACAAACACAAAAAAATATCGGAACGACAGGATTTGAACCTGCGACCCCTACCACCCCAAGGTAGTGCGCTACCAAGCTGCGCTACGTCCCGATTTTTTAATATAGGGACTAGCGCAGCTACGCTGCTTTCCTCTCACAAACAAGACATTTAGTCTTGTTTGTTCGGCAGAGTGTCCCAATATTTTTGTAGTATTCAATTTTCAATTAATATAGGGACTAGCGCAGCTACGCTTACCTCTTACAGTTAATTCATTGAATTATCCTTTTGGCAGAGTGTCCCGATATTTTTATTTTATCATAAAATAATTATTTTCAAGATTCAGATTATTTACTGTTTTCCTTGAATTCTATTCCAAGTTTGTTTAATGACTCTCTAACAAAGCTGTCTTTGCTTTTGTAAGAGTCTATTGTTAAAGCTTCGTTTCTTATAGTGGTTGTTGCTTGAATTTCTTTGCCAATTTTTAAAACTTTTGTATGTAAGAAATCAATTTTTTTATTTACATCATTATACGGAATTGTAAATTTTGCCTTAAATGATACAGGTGTTATATTCATTTTTACCTCTTTTCTGTACATAAATATTATAAAGCAAACAAATTTACTTTAGTATTAAATATTTTAAATAATATTGTTCTTTTTTAAAAAATTTTCTATCCAAGGCAGCAAATCTGGATATAATTTGTTGTTGTGTCCCATTTTTAGCATTTCTGCTTTGTTAGAAATTAAATCTCCAAGATGGTTAATTTGTTTATAAATTAAAGAATACATGCCGGTTCTGTCAGCACCTGCTTTGCAGTGAATATGCACTTTGCCGTTTGATTCTTTTACATTGTCTATGATGTTTAAAAAGTTTTTTATTTTGTTTTCATCAGGATGTCTGGAAATTGATGGCAGAGAGTGATACTTCATTCCGTTTTGTTCAACAATAGTTTTTTCATCAAAATTGAGATTTGACTTTATCATTGTTCTGAAATTTATCACATCAGTTACACCCTGATTTTTTAGCCATTCAAAATCTTCTGCCATTGGTTGTGCAGAACGAGAAACAGTATCATCTATTTTTAAATAATTTTGTGGTCTGGTTTTAAAGGTTATTGCAGAAATTTTCATAATATTATTTTATAGGAAAAATAGCGGAAGCGTAATTTTTCGAGAAGTCTGACAAGATGTAATCTTGTCCTTAAAATATTTGGAGACACAAAAAATCGGGATGACAAGATTCGAACTTGCGACCCCCGCGACCCGAACACGGTGCGCTACCAAACTGCGCTACATC